>CALLZJ010000355.1 GCA_937858435.1 uncultured bacterium | reverse complement strand
ACGAGATAAGCTAGTGACTGGAGTTCAGACGTGTGCTCTTCCGATCTCCAAGGGGGTCATGATCTATGACCTGGCCTTTGCTCTCACCGAGATTCCGGACGGCACGAGCCAGACGCTGATGATCTCCGAGGACAGCGGGTTTCCCGATGGGCAGTGGATCAACGGCCGGAACGTCTTCGACCAGGCCTTTCCCATCAACAAGGCTCCCAAGTGGGAGAACGACATTCGCAGCGACCATGGCGGCGGGGCCAACGGCCTCTTTGCCGACGGGTCGGCCCGTTTCCTGCGCGAGACGATGGCCCTGCCCGTGCTGGCCGCGATCTGCACCCGGGCCGGCGGCGAGCTGATTACCGACGACGATTTCTAGTTTCCTTTGTCCACTGGGAGGTTCACTGATGGGATGGGCACATCGGCGCGGATTCGGCGGGCTGGCAGCGCTCCTGCTACTGCCGCTGGGACTGGCGGCACAAACGACGACGGTCGATTTCGAAGACCTCGTGCTGCCGGGACCGAACACGTACTACAACGGTTCGGACCAGGCGGGCGGCTTCGTGAGTCAAGGAGCGTTCTTCAACAATAACTACAACACCACCTTTGATGTCTGGTCGGGCTGGTCCTATTCGAACGTGGTCGACGTGACCACGCCGGGCTTCCTCAACGATCTTGCCGCCTATCACCTGCCCGGCGGAGGTGGCGACGGTTCGCCGAACTATGGCGTGGCGTTCAACTTTTTGGTCGGCGATGCTCGCATCGTCCTGCCGGCCGGTTTTCGCCCGGGTTCCGTTCGCATCACCAATACCACCTACGCCGCCCTGAGCATGCTCCAGGGGGACAGCTTCTCCAAGCAGTTTGGCGGGCCCACGGGCAATGACCCGGACTTCTTCCTGCTGACCATTCAGGGGCGCGACGCGGCCAACGGCCTGACCGGCTCCGTCGAGTTTTACCTGGCCGACTATCGCTTCGCGGACAACAGCCTCGACTACGTCATCGATCGCTGGACGTCGGTCGACCTCAGCGGACTGTCGGAACAGACCGTGGCGCTCACGTTTGAGTTGACGTCGACGGATGTGGGCCCGTTTGGGATGAACACGCCAGCCTACTTTGCCATGGACAACCTGGTGGTGACGGCGATCCCCGAGCCGGCGACGCTGGTCTGGCTGGGGACGGCGAGCGTGCTCGGCTGGTTCGGGCTGAGGCGGCGGCCACGCGGCTCGTCAAGGGCTGGCTGAGCGGGCCGGTCGCGCATTCCCGGCGGGGCGGGGCATGAGGCCGGTCGACATGGTACAATCTCGGCGTTCCCCAGGAGTGCCAGCCCATGCCGACACCGCGCCGTCCGGGAAATGCGAAAGTGCAGATCAACACTGGGCCCATCGTGGCGGCCGACGGTCCGGGGCAGGTCACCGCCCGAGTGGCGGGCGGACTGCGGGACATGCGGCTGCCGATCAGTCCCAAGGAAGTGCCGGTCAAGACCGCGCTGTAGAATCTGGCCAAGGCGATCAACATCGCCTTCGACTCCGGCTTCCTCGAGAACGAACTGGAGACCGTTTACAAGGTGGCACGGGTCTCCAAGGGCACGGTCGAGATTCTGCACTCCGACTACATCGGGCTGGGGGACGGCGTCTTCGCCACGATCGGCAAGGTGGGCCGGTCGATCCAGCTCACCCTGCGCGGCCCCGACCCGGCCGGCCCCGAGGGCAAGCGGCAGCAGTCGGCCCGGGGGCGGCGGCCGATCACCGGCGTGCTCAACCTCCTGGGCCGCAAGCTCGACTTCTTGCAAGAGTTTGAAGACCAGGTCCCCGCCTACGTCGAACAGTTGCTGGACCGGCTCGAGGCCGCCAACATGGTCACGGGCTGGTGCCGGAGCGAGTGGGTCATCACGACCAAGCTCGTCGGGCTCGACGTGGTGCTGCGTCCCCGGACCGAGACCGACCCAGACTGAGATCGGCGGCGGGCCGCGGACCCGGCGGATGCGCTTGCGTGTCATCCCGCGGCTGTTACAATGCGGCCCATCCTGTTCGCTTCGGGCCTGCCGTCCGCGGTCAGAGCCACGGAGTTCCTGCCGACCGACCGAGGAGAGACCACCTCCATGAGCCAGCCTGCCGCCGCCCCGCCGGCCATTTCCAATCGTCATCCCCGGGGCTTCTGGTTCTTCTTTTGGGGCGAACTCGCCGAGCGCTGCTCGTACTACGGGATGAATGCCATCCTGCTGCTGTACATGACCGACACGCTCAAGTTCGCCAAGCCGGACGCCAGCTTCTTCCTGAACCTGTTCATCGCGGGCTGCTACTTCGCGCCGCTGCTGGGCGGGTTCATCGCAGACCGCTTCCTGGGCAAGTACTGGACCATCGTCCTCTTCTCGGTCCCCTACGTCATCGGCAATGCGCTGATGGTGGTCCCGTCGGTCTACACGCTGGCGGGGGCCCTGGTCATCCTGGCCCTGGGAAGCGGCGTCATCAAGCCGAACATCTCCACCCTCATGGGCATGACCTACGACCAGCAGCGGCCCGGCCAGGACCTGCTCCGCAGCCAGGCCTTCACCTGGTTCTACTGGGCGATCAACATCGGCTCCTTGATCTCCATGACGGGCATGCCGCTGCTGCGCGACCAGGTGGGGCCAAACCTGGCTTTCCTTCTGCCGACGATCCTGATGGCGACGGCGCTGCTGATCTTCGCCTTGGGAAAGCGGTACTATGCCGTCGAAACGCTCACGCACCCCGAAAAGACGCCCGAGGAGCGGGCCGCGCAGTGGAAGGCCGTGGGCCGGCTGCTGGGCATCTTCGTGCTCATCACCGTCTTCTGGGCGATCTTTAAGCAGTACGCCAGCACCTGGGTCGAGTTCACCCGTGATCGGGTCGACACCCGCCTCGCCTTCGACATCCTGGGCTGGAAGTTCGATCGCACCTTCGCACCGGACCAGTTCCAGTTCCTCAATGCCCTGTTCGTGCTGACGTTGCTACCGCTCTCCACGGTCGTGTTTGCCTGGCTGCAGCGGCGCGGCACATCGATGCGGCCAACCGACAAGATGCAGCTCGGCTTCGCCTTCACCTTCATCGTGCCGGTGCTGTTTGTGCTGGCGGATCAGACTGCCGGGGCTGGCAAGGCCAACCTGATCTGGATCGTGGGCATCTTCTTCTGCATCACCGTGGCGGAGGTGCTCATTTCGCCCGTGGGGCTGGAATTGGCCTTCATTGCCGCCCCCAAGTCGATCAAGAGCTTCATCACCGCCTGCTTCCTGCTCACGGTCGGCATCGCGAGTCTGATCAATGCCGTGGTCACGCCCTGGTACACCCGGACGGACAGTTCGGGGGAACGGCTGATCGCACCGACCACCTACTTCACCGCCCATGCGGTCGTCGTGGCGGTGGCGTTTGTCGCCTTCTTCTTTATTGCCCGGCCGTTCAATCGCGCCCTGGCCGGCAAGCAGCAGACCGAGGCCCACTAACCACGACGCTGCCGCAGTCATGGCGCGGCTGGGTGCGTGTCAACCCCCGACACGAAACCCAGCCCGCCCTGGAAGGGTAGAATGGTGTGATGGTCCCACGTCTACTCAGTGAGCACGCATGAATCCCGCCGTCCAACTCGATGCGGTCACCAAGCGTTTTGGCCAGCACGTCGCCGTCGACCATGTGTCGCTGACCGTGCCGGTGGGGACGATCTACGGCTTCATCGGGCCCAATGGTTCGGGCAAGACGACCACGCTGCGGATGATCATGCGGATTCTTCATCCGGATGAGGGCCAGGTCCGCGTCCTGGGTGAAGAGGGTTACGGGGCGGCGAACGATCGGGTGGGCTACCTGCCCGAAGAGCGTGGCCTCTACAAGCAGATGAAGGTTCGCGAGCTGCTCCGCTTCTATGCCGAACTCAAGGGCTACCGTCACGCCCGCGAAGCGATCACGCAGTGGCTGGAGCGGCTCGATCTGGCAGCCTGGGGCGACAAGCGCGTGGAGACCCTGTCCAAGGGCATGTCGCAGAAGGTGCAGTTCATCGCGGCGGTGATTGCCCACCCGGAGTTGGTGCTGCTGGACGAGCCCTTCAGTGGGTTGGACCCGGTCAACGCCGTGGTGCTGCGGGATGCCGTGCTGGCCCTCAAACGGGAAGGGCGCACGGTGATCTTTTCCACGCATGACATGAGCGTGGCGGAGAAGATGTGCGATGCCATCTTCATGATCCACCGGGGGCAAAAGGTGCTCGACGGGACGCTTGAACAGATTCAGGACGCCTATGGCAGCGACACGGTGCGCGTCCGGCTGGGGGGCGACGAGGGCAATGGCCACGATCACGACAACCTGCTGAACGGCCTGCCGGGCGTGGAACAAGTGATGGATCACGGCAACCTGAAGGAGCTTCGGCTCCGGCGGGGCCATGAACCGCAGACGGTGCTGGCGGCGCTGATGCAGCGGGGGCCGATTCGGCACTTCGAACTGGCCCGGCCGTCCCTGCATGACATCTTTCTGCGGATCGTGGGGGCCGACGAAGGGGAGCAGGTGGGGCACTAGTTCGGCGCAAATCGGAGCACGGGACCAAGCCATGCGGAAGATCTGGATCGTCGCGAAGCGGGAGTACAAGGCCGCGGTGTTGACCAAGGCCTTCATCATCAGCGTGGCCTTGATGCCGCTGCTGATGGGCGGGAGCATTCTTGCCGAGACGTTGCTCAAGGGCGTTGGGGCGGCCAAGGAACGGGTCTACGTCGTGATCGACCGCTCGCCGGAAGGCAAGTATGCCAAGCAGCTCGAGGCCGCGGTGGTCAAGCGAAACGAGCGCGACATCATCGACCCGGAGACGCAGAAGGCGACCGACCCGATCTGGAAGCTGGAGATTCTGCCCCCCAGCCCCCCCACACCCGAAGCCATCCTCGAACAGCGCTTCGAAGTCAGCGAACGCATCCGCAAGGGCGAGGTGCGTGGGCTGCTGGAGATCGGGGCCGACGTGGCCACGCCGAACGTGCCCAGCGATCCGAAGGTGGCCCAGAAGGCGGCCAAGGCGGTGACCGCGCGGGGGCTCATGGCGGCGAATCTGAGTGCCTTGTTCCCGAACGATGCCGGCGTGGTGCGGTTCCAATCAGACAATGCCCTGTCGATGGAGTTTCCCAACTGGGCGCGAGCGGAGATTGGCCGGTCCGTGTTCCTGGAGCGGACGACAGCCAGCCAGGTGCCGCCGGAGAAGGTGCTGGCGGCCGCCGTGCCAGTCCCGCTCATCCAGAGGGAATTGGCCCGGCGTGACGCCAGTGGTGCCCTGGTGGACGGCGACGAGATCAGCATCTTCGTCAAGTTCATGGTGCCGTTCGGCATCGTCATGCTCATGTTCATGATGGTCATGGTCGGGGCGCCGCCGCTGATGTCGGGCGTGATCGAGGAGAAGATGCAGCGGATCGCCGAGGTGCTGCTCGGTTCGCTGCCGCCGTTCGGGCTCATGCTCGGCAAGCTGATCGGCAGTTGCGGGGTGGCGCTGACGCTGAGCGCCGTCTATCTCACGGGCACCTGGCTGGCGGCCCAACACTATGGCTTCGCCAACTTGCTCACGCCCCAGGTGATGACCTGGTTCGTGGCCTACACGTTGCTGGCGGTCTTCATGTTCGGCTCGGTGTTCATCGCCATCGGCGCCGCCTGCACGGACACCAAGGAAGCCCAGACGCTCATGGGGCCGGTCATGGTCATCGTCTGCCTGCCGCTGTTCGTCATGACGAACATCATCCAGGAGCCGGACAGCGCCTTTGCCGTCGGTGCGTCGCTCTTCCCGCTCGCCACGCCGATGCTCATGACGGCGCGGATGGCCATCCTGCCGAACTTGCCCTGGTGGCAGCCGGTGGCGGGCATCGTCGGCGTGCTGCTCACCACGCTGCTCTTCGTTTATGCGGCCAGCCGAATCTTCCGGGTCGGCATCCTGCTCCAGGGCAAGGGGGCCAACTTCATCGAGATGGGACGCTGGATCTTCCGCGGTTGACGTGAGCGCTCGTGTGTGGCTTTGAAAGTGGGCTTCATGACCGCTCCTGCCGTGCCTCCTCACCTTCCCACGCCTCCCGCCACCGTGGCCGACCTGCAGGCCTGGATCGCGGCGGCCAACGCGGCGGGGGCCGGGCTCAACCCCGTGGGCGGCGCCACCGAGCAGCACAGCCTGCTTCCTTCCAAGCCCAGCATCTGGCCGATCGACACGTCGCGACTCTGCGGCGTGATCGACTATCCCGCCCGGGACATGACCATCACGGTCCAGGCGGGGATGACCCTGGCGGCTCTGCGCCCGGCGTTGGCGGCGGAGGGGCAATGGCTGCCGCCGGCCGAGGACCTGCCGCTGGCCACGACCCTGGGCGGCGCGCTGGCAGCCAACAGCGCTGGTCCGCGTCGCCTGGGCTTCGGTACCTGGCGTGACTACGTCATTGGCATCCAGTTCGTGAGTGGGGCGGGCGAGCTGATCCAGGCTGGCGGCCGGGTCGTCAAGAACGTGGCCGGTTACGACCTGGCCAAGCTCATGATCGGCTCGTGGGGAACGCTTGGCCTCATCACCCAGGTTAGCCTGAAGGTGTTGCCCCGGCCCGAGGTGGAAACCTGGACCCGCCGGCGCCTGCCACTAAAGGAAGCCGAGTCGGCCGCCGCCTGGCTCCAGGGTACGCGGACCCGTCCCATCGGGCTCCTGGCCCGCTGGACGGGGTCGGAGGTGGAACTCGCTCTCGGCTTGGCCGGCTTGGCCACGGCCGTCGGCTGGCAACGGCAGCACCTGGCGGCGGAGTGGGCCGCCTTCGCCGAGGCAAGCTGGGGCGCTGGGCCGGATGGCCTCGCGGCCACCGGGCACGCTGCCGCCAGCGGGACCGAGCTACGAGTAGGGACGACGCCCAGCCGAGCGTGGGACTGTGCCCAGGTTCTGAAGGCGGGACTGCCACCCGACAGCACGTTGACCGTGGCCCTGGGCGTGGGGACCGTGACGGCGGCGACGGCCCAGACCTTGACTCCAGAACGCGTTGATCAGCTTCGGCAAGCGATCGCGGCCCGGGCGGGGACGCTGGTGCTCACTCGCTTCCCGCTAGAACTCGCCCAGGTGGGGACGGTCTGGGGACCGGAGCGGGGCGATTGGGACCTGATGCGGAAAATCAAGCAGGAACTCGATCCGAAGAATCGATGGAACCCTGGGCGCCACTTCACGAGTGTGAGGGAGCCTGCCTGATGGAAATCCACTTTGGCTTTCTGGTGGCGATTGGTGTCGTCATCTTCGTTGCCATTTGGATGACGGAGGCGCGGGCCCAGCACATGTTGCGGCAGTGGGCGGCGGGACTGGGGGTGGAACTGGTCTCGGCCAAGCGCTGCTGGCTTTGGCGTGGGCCCTATGCCTGGCGATCGACGAAAAACCAGTACGTCTATGCCGTGGTGGTGCGTGACACGACCGGGCAGGTGCTCCGGGGCCATGTCCGGCTCGGCGGCTTCTTCTTCGGCATGATGACCAACAAGGTCGACCACACCTGGGAGTAGCCTGGGGTGCCATGCCTGGGTGCTGGGTGCCATGGCCTGGCGGTACTCCGCCTGGCCATGCGATCAGCGTCCCATGAGCGTCACGAAATCCTGAAAGAGATAGGCGCTGTCGTGGGGGCCAGCCGAGGCCTCGGGATGGTGCTGCACGCTGAAGACAGGCAGCCGGCGATGGCGGATGCCTTCGAGCGTGCCGTCGTTGAGGTTGACGTGGGTGACTTCCACATCCGGGTGCAGCGAAGTGGCGTCGACGGCGAAGCCGTGGTTCTGGACGGTGATCTCAACACGGCCGGTCTGGAGGTTGAGTACGGGCTGGTTGGCACCGCGGTGGCCGAACTTGAGCTTGAAGGTCTTGGCCCCCAGGGCCTGGCCGAGCAGTTGGTGGCCGAGGCAGATGCCAAAGATGGGAATCTGGCCGATGAGTTCACGGAGGGTCTGAACGATGCCGCCGAGCGCGGCGGGGTCACCCGGGCCGTTGGAGACGAAGAGGCCGTCGGGCTGATGCCGCAGAATCTCCGCGGCAGGCGCGGTGCCCGGTACGACGGTCACGTTGCAGCCGACCTGGGTCAGGCAGCGGAGGATGCTCCATTTCATGCCGCAGTCGAGGGCGACGACGTTGCAGACCGGGTCCCGGGCGGGCAGGATGTCGCGGGTCAGGGGATGATCGAGGGCGGCCTTCCATTGGCGGGTGTGGCTGGGGACCACCTCGGGGACCAGGTCGCGGCCGACCATGCTCGGCGCGCTGCGGGCGCGGGCCACAAGGGTGGCGTCATCCAGCGTCTGTGTGGATATGACCCCCGTCATGGCCCCGCGGACTCGGAGCCGGCGGGCCAGGGCACGGGTGTCGATGCCGTCCAGACCCGGGATACCATAGTGGGCGAGGTATTCTTGGAGGGACTGTTGGCTGCGGAAATTGCTGGCCCGGGTGGCGGCCTCTCGGGCCACGAAGCCCTCGACGTGGGGCCGGTCCGACTCGGCATCCTCCTCGTTCGTGCCGTAGTTGCCGATCTGGGTGCTCGTCATGGCCACGATCTGGCCGCGGTAGGAGGGGTCGGTCAGAATCTCCTGGTAGCCAGCCATGCTGGTGTTGAAGACCACTTCGCCCCAGGCTTCGCCCGGCGCGCCGAAGCTGCGGCCGGTGAAGACCGTTCCATCTTCGAGTGCAAGCTTGGCCAGCATGCTGTCTCCGCCTTGATCCGCCCCGGCGCGCGGAGGCCGACGCCTCCGGTCCCTCCGACGGCTATGCGGGTCATCCTATAGGATTTCCGCATGGCCGATGCACGTCGCTACTTCCGCTTGCTCGGGGCTTTCGCCCGGGTCAGCATGGCCCAGGAACTCGCCTTTCGCGGCAATTTCCTGGCCAAGATCACCGTTGAGATTCTCTGGCTGGGGCTCCTCCTGGTTTTCTATCGCACGATCTTCGCCCAGACCTCCGTCGTGGCGACCTGGTCGCAGTGGGAGTATCTGTTCTTCGTGGGCTGCTACTTCATGATCGAAGGCCTGATCGAGACCTTCTTCCTGGCCAACGCCATGAGCTTCTCCGACCTGGTCCGCACGGGCGGCCTGGACTTCTACCTGCTGCAACCGATCGACGAACAGTTCCTGATCTCATTCAAGAGCATCGACTGGTCGACGGTGCCCAACGTCTTCCTGGGGCTAGGCGTGATGACCCTGGCCACGCTGCAGGGTGGTTGGCCGGTCACGCCGGGGCTGCTGGCGGTCGTCGCCGTGCTCTGCCTGTGCGGCGTGGGACTGGCCTACGGCTTTCTGCTCATGCTGACGTCGAGTAGCGTCTGGCTGCTACGGAATCAGAGCCTCATGGAGATGTGGTGGCTCTTCACGAGCCTAATGCGCTATCCGCGCGAGATCTTCAGCCGTTCCTGGGCGGCGCCGCTGGGCTTCGTTTTCACGTTTCTCGTGCCGATCATGCTCGTCGTGTCGGTGCCGGCGGCGACGATGGTCAAGCTGTTCGATCCGCTGCTGTGTGCCTACGCCGTGGTGGCGACGGCGGCCGTGCTCTGCCTGGCCCGGCGCGTGCTGCACTTCGCATTGCGGAGCTACCGGTCGGCCAGCAGCTAGGCTAGGGGGGCATGGACCGGCCCCGAGCCAACCGCCGAGGTTGGGGCGTTGGCCGGGGGCCGGGTTGCGATTCATGCTTAGGCGCCGAGATGGCGGTCGAGAGCGGCCTGGAAGACGGGCTTCTTCTCAGCGCCGACGATCTTCTCCACGACCTGGCCGCCCTTGAAGATAAAGACCTGCGGGATGCTCGAGACGCGGAACTGGGCCGCGAGGTCCTGGGCGTCGTCGACGTTGACCTTACCGACCTTGGCCTTGCCAGCGTACTCGTCAGCAAGCTGGTCGATGGTAGGGGCGAGCTGTCGGCAGGGTCCGCACCAGACGGCCCAGAAGTCGACGAGGACCGGCAGATTGCTTTCGAGGACTTCCTTCTGCCAGTTCGTGGAGTTGAATTCGAGGACATTCTTGCCGGCCATGATGTTCCTTCCAGTTTTGAGATCGGGGCCCCAGGGGGACCAGGAGTAGCATGGTCTAGGAAGCTCGCGGCCGTGACCGCAGCGGGGTCAGGCGCGCGTGCCTTCGGAATTATAGGTCCGCGCGGGAGAGGGACAACTTACCGTCCTTCTCGGAGGTGGGAGGCGCAGTGGTCGGCGGCTAGCGAAGTCGGGAAGCCAAGTGCCGGGGCCAGGCCGCGGCGTGGCCCCAGGGCCACAGCAGGGCATGCGGTTGCCGAGTGGCACAGGGCTTGCATGCAGACAGCGAGTTGGCAACGATGTCAGGACGGGCTCGAGCCCGCGGCGGCGGCCAAGCGGACTCCCTCAGCGCGGCCGGTTGTTTCCTTGACATCAGTGCGCGGTCAGGTACAAAAGTCACCGTCGTTTGACGGAGGCCTGGGAGGTCGTGAGCGTGAAGCGCTGTCGTCTCGCCGTGCTGTTGTCCATGGGCATGCTCATGGGCGTCGTGGGTGGCTGCAAGGAAACGGAATACCCTGAGTCCCTGCGTTACGAATTCAAGCCGCATGCGTTCAAGGACGAGAACAACAACCGGGCGGAAATCACGCTCGAGGATGACGCGGCCACCCGCTTGGCGGAGCTGCTGGAGCCGTTCTTTGGCACGCCGCGCGAGCCGCAGGTGCGGTTCGAATGGAAGGGGCAGACGGGCAAGACCTTCGAGGACGAAGGCAAGCACCTGAGTGCCGAGAACCTGCGCCAGGGCAGCATCCTCTACCGCCAGCACTGTCTCCACTGTCACGGCGTGTTGGGCGACGGCAACGGCCCGACCGGGGCTTTCCTGAGCCCCAAGCCGCGCGACTTCCGAGCGGGCATGTTCAAGTTCCGCTCGACGGTCAAGATGGTCGGCGACAAGCCCGATACCGCGGTGGTGCTGGTGGCGCCGTCCCGGGCCGACCTGCTCAAGACGCTGAAGAATGGCGTGCCCACCGCTTCGATGCCTGCCTTCAATCTGCTCGATGACAAGCAGTTGGATCAACTGACGAGCTATGTGATTCATCTGAGTTTGCGCGGCCAGACCGAGCGCTTCTTCGCGCGCCGGGTGCAAACGACGAACGAACTGCCGAGCGAGGGCGACGTCGAGGAGCAAGTGGAAAAGACGGTGAAGCGGTGGGTTGAAGAGATGGCCTGGCCGCTGGTGCCGAATCGACCTTCCAAGCCCTGGGATCAACTCCATGCCGAGGGGCGGGCCAGCAACTGGTCCGCGGGGCGGCAGATCTACATCGGCGACGGCGCCTGCGTGCAGTGTCACGGCAAGGACGGCCAGGCCAGCGAGATCGAGCTCCCGGACAACAAGACGCGCAAGAACGAGTGGGGGGATCCGGTCGATCCGCGCAACCTGACCTACGGCTACTATCGGGGTGGCTCGCGGCCCATCGACATCTTCTACCGCATCAAGCTGGGCATCACCGGCTCCGGCATGCCCGCCGCCTCCGACAAGCTGACGGACGAGCAACTCTGGTTGCTCGTTGACTACGTCATGAGCATGCCGCTGCAAATGCGCTGAGCGCCGCCGCCCCGACCGAGTTCCCCGAGCGGAGATTCCAGCCGTGCGTTTGATCTGGTCGTTGCTCTTCCTCACCGTGCCCATTCTCGGAGTGGGCCTGTTGGCCATGTCCTATTTCACGCCCGGCGGCTGGCTCCCGGCCAACATCTCCGAGGCGGGGCCGGAAACCGACCGGCCCCTCTATTACATCCTGGGCATCACCGGGGTGATCTTTGTCATCACCGAAGTGCTGCTCGTCTGGGCCATGTGGTCGAGCCGGGGCCATTCCGAGGGGGGCAAGTCCCACTATAGCCACGGCAATACCAAGCTCGAAATCGCCTGGACGCTCGGCACCGCTGCCATTCTGCTCTTCATCGCCTTCTACCAGATCCCGATCTGGTCGGCGGCGAAATATTACAGCCAGCGGCCCAAGGGCAAGGTCCCTGACGTGCTCGTGGAAGCCAGCCAGTTCCTCTGGCAAGTTCGCTATCCAGCCTGGGACGCGGCCAACAATCGGCTCCATGCCCTCAACACGCTCAGTCCCGACAATGCTTTGTCCTTTGAGCAGGTCAACGAGCTGCACCTGCCGGCGGGGGAGTCGATCCTGATTCACCTCAAGGCCAAGGACGTGCTGCACAGCTTCTGGATTCCAGCCATGCGCGTCAAGCAGGACACGGTGCCCGGAAACCTGGCGCCGGTCTGGTTCAAGATCGACCCCAAGCAACTCGAGAAGTCCTGCCTGGTGGCCACGCCGGCACAGCCGGTGCGCGTGGGCGACGAGGTGTTCACCGAGCTGTACCAGTACGAATGGACCTGTGCCGAGCTGTGCGGCTGGGGCCATTCGATGATGCGGGCCCGGCTGATCGTCCACCCGAACCGGGCCGACTATGAACGTTGGCTGCGGGCCGCCAGCAAGGACTGGCTGAACAAGACGACCGCCGCCGCACCGTAACCCCTGTTCCCCCGCTCAATCCCGTAGATCACGGAACTGCCTATGGCCGCCGCACACGACGCCCATGACGCTCACGCCGCCCATGCCCACGACCACGGGCACGAGTTGCCGTTCTGGCGCAAATACATCTTCTCGCTGGACCACAAGGTGATCGGGATCCAGTTCCTGTTCACCAGCCTGTTCTTTCTGATCATCGGCGGTCTACTGGCCGGGGCGATCCGCTACCAGCTCGCCTATCCGAACGCCAAGTTCCCGATCCTGGGCGATCTGCTCTGGGCCGACAACGCCGGCAAGATGACGCCCTCCGACTACGTCATGATCGTCACCATGCACGCGTCGGTCATGATCTTCTTCGTGATCATTCCGATGCTGACGGGTGCGTTCGGCAACTACCTGATCCCGCTGCAGATCGGCTACAAGGATATGGCCTTTCCGACGCTCAACATGCTGTCGTACTGGTTCATGGTCCCGGCCGTCATTTGCATCGTCATGAGCTTCCTATCGGCGGGCGGGGCAGCCGCGGCGGGTTGGACCGCTTATCCGCCGCTCTCCGTGATCCAGCAGGCCTCGCCGGGTTCGCTCGAAGGGCAGAAGTGGTGGTACATGTCGCTGCTCTTCGTCGGCGTGTCGTCCATGATGGGGTCGGTCAACTACATGACCACCATCATCAACTGCCGGGCCAAGGGCATGACTATGTTCCGGATGCCCATGGCGACCTGGGCGATGTTCATCACCGCCATCCTGCAGGCGTTCGCGCTGCCGGTGCTGACCGTCGCCTTGATCTTCGGGCTGCTGGACAACCTGGGCTGGACCAGCTTCTTCGTGCCGGCCAACCTGGACGGGAACTGGATCGTCAACAGCCATCGCCGGGCGGCGACGGGCGGGCAACCGCTCCTCTGGCAGCACCTGTTCTGGTTCTATTCCCACCCGGCCGTCTACATCATGATTCTGCCGGCCATGGGCATGGTGTCGGACATCATCGCCACGCATGCCCGCAAGCCGATCTTCGGCTACAAGCCGATGGTCTACTCGGTGGCCGGGATCGCCGGGCTGGGCTTCATCGTGTGGGGCCACCACATGTTCATGTCGGGCATGGCCCCGGGCCTGGGCACCGCCTTCATGGTGAGTACGATGCTGATCGCCTTGCCCTCAGCGATCAAGGTGTTCAACTGGATCTTCACGGTGTGGGGCGGCAACGTCCAGTTCACTTCGGCGATGCTCAACGCCCTGTCGTTCGTGGCCATGTTCATCATCGGCGGGCTCTCGGGCATCTACATGGCCTCGACGCCAACCGACATCCACTTCCATGACACCTACTTCATCGTGGCCCACATCCACTACGTGCTCTTCGGCGGCAGCTTGTTCGGCTTCTTCGCCGCCGTCTACCACTGGTTCCCGAAGATGTTCGGCCGGATGATGAACGAACGCTGGGGCAAGATCCACTTCTTCTTCACGTTCATCTTCTTCAATCTGGCCTTCTACACCATGCACAACATCGGGATCATGGGGGCGCCGCGCCGCTACATGAACCTGCAGCCCCTGGTCACGCCGGAGCAGGCCCCGGTCATGCAGACCATGAACCTGCTCATCTCGCATAGCGTGTTCGCCCTGATGGCCATCCAGGTCATCTTCTTCGTGAACATCTTCTACAGCCTGTTCTTCGGCCCGAAGGCCGATGCCAACCCCTGGCGGAGCAATTCGCTGGAGTGGCAGACGGCTTCGCCGCCCCCGCACCACAACTTCGTGACTCCGCCCGTGGTCTATCACGGTCCCTATGAGTACGGCCATCCGGACCTGCCGGAGGACCATCTCAACCAGACCGATCCGCGCGAGATTCGGGACATCGGACATCACTAGGCCCTCGGAACCTCCGTACCGCCATGGCTGGATTGACGACCACCTGCAACGCTTGCCGCTCCGCCCTTTTCCTCTGGGCGGTGGTGCTGGCGGTCTCGACGCTGCCCCTGGTGGCGGTGGGCGGGCTGGTCACGTCAACGTCTTCGGGCATGGCCGATCCGGACTGGCACTTCACCCCGTTCAAGCTGCTCACGGCGGCGGGCTGGGCGGAGATGGGTTCCAACGTGGCCCTCATGATCGAACACAGCCATCGGCAGATCGGCTACCTCGTCGGGATGCTGGCCATTGGTCTGGCGGTCGGCTGCCTTTGCTGTCAGGCGGGCTCCAAGCGCTGGCTGGGACTGATCGTCCTGCTGGCGGTCTCGGCCCAGGGCGCACTTGGAGCGTTTCGCATCAAGCTCCATGCCTGGTTCGGGCCTGAGTTTGCCCTCATCCATGGGATCACGGGGCAGTTGGTCTTTGTCCTGATCGTGGCGGCAGCCCTTTGGCTGTCCAGCGGTTGGGCCAGGCGCGAGACCATTGAAGAAGTCCGGGCCAGCAAGGTGCGGCGGCTGGCCCTCTTGGCCTTCCTTATGGCGGTCGTGCAGCTCGTGAGCGGCGCGACCCTGCGACACTTGGGCGGCGATCTGCTCCTGGCGGTGCACCTCTTCTTCGCCGTGGCTGTCGCCGTACACGTCATGCTTGTCTGGGGCTTCACGCTCAACCAGGCGTCGGGCCTGCTCCGGTGGCCGGCAGCGCTGGCACTCATGGTGCTGGGCCTGCAGGTGTTGCTCGGCTTCGGGGCCTGGTGGGCGGGGGGTGGCTACCCGGCCCAGGAAGCACGCGACCTGACCCAAGCCCGCATCGCCCTGACCACATCGCACCAGACTCTGGGGGCGGTGCTGCTGGCCACGCTGGCGGTCGTCTGGCTGCGGAGCCGGCATCACCTGCCGACGGCGGCGGGCCAGTCCGCAAACTCGACGCAGATCGCGGGGGTCTCACCATGAATCTGGTGGAAACCCCGTTTGTGCGCTTGCCCGGCGCGGCGGCCCTGGCGGCCGAACCCTGGGCGCTGCCCCGCTGGTGGGCGGATGCACAGCTTCTGCTCAAGCCGCGCATCAGCCTCATGGTGCTGCTCACGGTGGCGGTCGGTTTCCTGATCGAAGCTAGCTCCCCGATCCCTTGGCTGCCGTTGGTTCACGCCTTGCTGGGGACGGCGGCCGTGGCGACGGCAGCCAACATTCTGAACCAGGTCCTGGAACGGGACTCCGACGCCCGCATGGAGCGGACCCGGCAGCGACCGGTGGCCGCGGGGCGGATGTCGGCCGCGTCGGCGACGTGGCTGGGGATGCTGACCGGCGCCGCGGGGTTGGCCTACCTGGCCGTGACGGCGAACCCGCTGACGGTGGCCGTGGCGGCGGTTACCCTGGCGAGCTACGTGCTCATCTACACCCCGCTCAAGCGTCATACGGCCTGGAATACCGTGGTCGGCGCCGTGCCGGGTGCCTTGCCGCCCCTGATCGGTTGTGCGGCGGCGACGGGGACACTCACCCTCGGCGGCGGCGCGCTGTTCTTGATCCTGTTCCTCTGGCAGTTTCCCCATTTCTGGGCCATCGCCTGGATGTATCGGGCTGACTACGCCCGGGGCGGATTGGTGATGCTGCCGAACGTCGACCGCAGCGAAGGTCGGCTGACGGGCCGGCTCATGTTCAAGACGGCGCTCTGGCTGCTGCTCGTCAGTTTGCTGCCGACGATGTTTGGCACCGCGGGGCCGATCTACCTGGTGGGGACGGTGTTGGCGGGGCTGGCGTTCGTGGCGGCGACGGCGGGCTTCTGGATGAGGCCGGCCCAGGAGACGGCCCGGCGGACGCTGCACATGTCGCTGATCTATCTGCCGGTGGTCTTGCTGTTGTTGTTGGCTGACGGTCCGTTGCGTTGGCGGATGTAGGTGGTTGAGAGGTTGGGAAAACAGCGCCACGAGGCGTGCCCAGAGTTGGAGGTCCGCGAGCCCCATGAGTGAAGCTACCCACGCACCGGCGGCCCATCACGACGAGCATGAAGAGCATGCGCCGGGAGTTCCGATGCCCACGGCCAAACTGGCCATGTGGCTCTTCCTGGGCACGGAAATCATGTTCTTTGCCGGGCTGCTTGGCGCCTACATCGTGCTGCGGTTCGGGCAGGCGCCCGGCGTGTGGCCCACCCCCCACGACGTTCACCTGGTCGAATGGATGGGCGCGGTCAACACCTTCGTCCTCATCTGCAGCTCGGTCACGGTCGTGCTGGCCCATTCGGCCTTGCTCAAGGGGAACATCGGCCGGGCAACGATGATGATCCTGATCACGCTGCTCTTGGGCTGCGTCTTCTTGGGCATCAAGGCCGTCGAGTACAAGGCCAAGATCGACCACCATCTCTTGCCCGGTCAGGTGCGGGAGACGGTGAACGATACCTACCTCGATGAGATGAACCGCCGCGTGATCCCGGCTCTGACGGCCGTGCCCAGCCGCAGCGCGGAGCAGAACAAGGTGCTGGCCGACGCCGAGGCGTTCGTCAAGGTGCTCGGTAGTGGCGAAATGACCAAGGTCGCCGAACGGATCAATCGGGCCAAAGCCTTGCATGGGGAGGCGGAAAAGGCCTTTGGCGCCGCCGCCCTCGAAGAGGTGCACTGGCCGATGGTGATCCCGCTGGGGAATCTCTGGTCGAGCTTGTACTTCGCCCTGACGGGCATTCATGCGTTGCACGTCCTGGGCGGTCTAGTGATGTTCGGGCTCCTGCTGGTCATGAGCATGATGAGCCGGCTGACGCCCAAGCATGACGTTCTGGTGGAAAACGTTGGCCTGTACTGGCACTTTGTCGACTTGGTGTGGATCTTCCTGTTCCCGCTCCTGTACCTGTTGGGTTAGGATGGTGGGACCGGCAGCGGGGACGGACCTGGAGCGAAGCGAAACGGCCCACGGGCCGCGGGAGTGAGCGATGACTGAGAAGCTAGCAAGTGCGGCAGCCGGCGTGGGCCAGGCCGACTCTCACGGCGGCGAGCACCATGGCGACATGGACGCCATCTACTACAAGGTCTTCGGTGCGCTGGTGGTCTGCACCGCGGTCTCATTCATCACCGTTTCGCCCCTCTGGTTCCTCGGGGCGACGACGGGCCACACGCTGGTCATGCTGGTGGCCGTGGTCAAGGCCTTGCTGGTGGCCATGTTCTTCATGCACCTGAAGTACGACTGGAACAAGCTCTACTTCATGTTCGTGCCGACCCTGACGATCGCCACGCTGCTGCCGTGCGTGCTGCTGCCGGACATCACCTTCTCGCAGACGCGGATCATCCACTTCTCCAAGGATGCCAACGCTGGCACGGTGCCGCCGCCGGCGGCGCAGGTCCTCGAGTAGCCGCTCCTGCCCTGGCGCCCGTGCCCCGGGATGATCTCGATCCCATGAGTGCTCCTTCGACCGCTCGTTCCGACCACTGGCAATGGGGCTTCCTAGCCGCCCTAGTGGTGGCGACGCTGGCCGGCGTCTCCTTCATGCGCCAGCGCGAGCCGGAACTGGAACGCCAGCCGATCAAGGACTTCATCCTGAGCGAGCGGGGCGGGACCATGGTGTCCAAGAGCCGGCTCGCGGGGCGGGTCTGGGGAGCCTCCTTCTTCTTCATTCGCTGCACCGAATCGTGCCCCCGGCTGGTGGAAGCCATGGCCCGGCTCCATGCCGACCTGGCCGGCTCCGACGTCCGGCTCGTGAGTTACTCCGCCGATCCCGCCCACGACAGCGTGGACAAGCTAAAGGTCTTCGCGGCCAGCCAGCAGGCCGACGCCGATCGGTGGTGGTTCCTGACGGGTGCCAAGGACCAGGTGCGGGCCCTGGCCGAGAAGAGCTTCCTGGTCAGTCTCATCGAGGATGTCAGCCTGCCGATTGGCCAGCACGTGACCCACAGCAACCGGCTGTTCGTCGTCGACCGCGAGGGGCAGATTCTGGGCGACGGGGTGGAGGTCGTCAAGCGTGACACGCCGGACGGTCCGTTCCGCATCGACGAGCGGGCTCTGCGGCGGGTCCTGCTCCGGGCACTCGACGAGGAGCGCGGCTGGCCCATCCAACTGGCCGAGTTGCCGTTGCTCAATGCCAGCCTGAATGGGACTGCGGCCAGTCTGCTCCTGGTGGGCTGGGTCTTCATTCGCGCCGGCTGGCGTCGTGCCCATGGCACGACCATGGCCCTGGCGGTCGCCACCTCGGCCGTTTTTCTGGCCTCCTACCTGTACTACCACCATGTGGTGGGCGATACGAAGTTCGAAGGGCCCCAGGCGTGGCGGACGTTTTATCTGATCCTGTTGGCCTCCCATGTGATCCTGGCGATCGTCACGGTGCCGCTGGTGCTCTTGACCGTGTGGAAGGCGGTGCGGCGACAATGGGACGGCCATCGCCGCCTGGCCCGCTGGACGCTACCCATCTGGTTCTATGTCTCGGTCACGGGCATTTTCGTCTATCTGCTCCTCTACCGGATTTTCGACGTGTGACCCGAAAAAATAAGCTAGGATGCAAGCAACTGAATATCGGCGGCGTGATCTTTCCCCCAGCATCGAGCCCGCCGGCCTAAGCGCGAGAATGAAAAGCATCCCTGCAGACGCTCTGCCCATCGTATGCCACGAGCCATTCGGTCTTTGCCGCTGATCCAGCACTGGGACTGTCACGCATGCGGCCATTGCTGCACGGACTACCAGGTCCCCGTGACGGCGGAGGAACGTGCGCGGATTATGGCCCAGGGCTGGGAAAGCGAGCCTGACTTCCAAGGGGTGCCGCTCTTTGTCCGGGCGTCCCCGTGGTGGCAGTTCTGGCGGCGGGACTACCGGCTCAATCAGCGGGCTGGCGACCGCTGCGTGTTCCTGAACGAAAAGGGGCTCTGCCGCATCCATGCCCAGCACGGATTCGAGACCAAGCCGCTGGCTTGCCGTCTCTATCCCTACATCCTGGTGCCGGCCGGCAAGGAGTATCGGCTGAGCATGCGTTTTGCCTGTCCGTCGGTGGCGGCGAACAGGGGTCGGCCCGTCGCCGCCCAGGCCGACGACCTTCGCGCCCTGGGTGAGGAACTGGAAACCTGGGGAAGAAGCGCGGGGCAGTCAGCCCGGGAAGAAGACGTACCGCCGCCCCCACTGACCCGTGGCCGGACGCTGGGCTGGCCCGAACTTCAGGCCTTGCTCGATGCCTGGCAGGCCATCATCAACGATGCGTCCGATCCCTTCCCACGCCGGTGGCTGCGAGCCCTGCGGCTGCTGGACTTCTTGAAGCGGGCCAAGACCGACGATCTGAAAGGCACCGAATTCCGCAAGCTGCTCATGCTGCTCCTGCCGACCGTGAGCGTGGATGTGCCGACGGACCTGGAGCGGGTCGGGCCGCCGAGTTGGGTCGGCCGGGTGCTCTTCCGCACGACGGCGGCCATCTACCTGCGGAAGGACTCCGGGGTGCGGACGGGGCTTGCTCGCCGGGGCCGCTTGGCACTGATGCTAGCCATGGTGCGGATGCTGCGGGGTCGGGGTCGGCTGCCGGAGCTACAGCGGGGCTTGCCGGACCGGGGGCTGGATGAACTGGAGGAGCCGCTGGGCCCGCTCACGGCCGAGTCGAACGCGGTGCTGGCTCGGTACTATTCGATCAAGCTGGAGTCGCTGCAGTTTTGCGGGTCGGCCTTCTTCGGGTTGCCCGTGGACGAAGGGCTCCGGGCCCTGGCCTTAACGCTGGCGGTGATCCTGTGGCTGGCCCGGGGGTGTCGGGACCTGGGCCAGCCCGAGTCTGTTTACAAGGCCATGACGGTTGTGGATGAGAATTTCGGTTACAATCCGCTCCTGGGCCAATTCCGACAACGATGGTCGATGCGCATCTTGGCAGAGCGTGGCGAATTGGAGAAAGTCTTGGTATGGATGAGTCGGTAGAACTAGGCTCCCAGGCAGAACAGCCGCGGTCGTGAACTAGGAGATCGAAGGTTAGTCAGGAGTGCGGTGGCAGTGGAAGTGAATCTGGCCCATTTGCCGGCGGGGCTGACGCCGGTGGAATTTCAGGCGGAGCGGCGCCGGGTCGTAAACGACCTGAGTGCGGAGGGGGCATGGTGTTTTGCCTTCGAACCGCCCGTGGAGACCTCCTGGCCGGTCGCCCAGCAAGTGGCCCACATCATCGAACACGGTCGGCTCCTGGCCTGCAACGACGCCATGGCCCGAATGTACGGCTATCGCCGGGCCAGCGAGATTCTGGGCGAACGGATCATGGACCTCTTGGATTCCATGGATCCCAAGAACGTGGCCCAGTTCGAGGCCCTAGTAGCGGCTGGCTACCGCCTCAACGAAATGGAGACCCACGAGATCGACCGGGAAGGGAACGCGGTCTGGTTCCTCAATAGCGTGGTGGGCATTCTGGACGACGGTCGCCTCGTCCGCTGCTGGGGCACCCAACTCGACGTGACCGCGGGGAAGCGGCTGGAGGAGAAGTCCCAGGCGCTCCACTTCCGCTACAAGCAGGTGCTCGATCATTTCGACCATAGCGTCTTTCTCAAGGACAGCCAGTTCCGCTTCCAGGTCGTCAATCGCAAACACCTGGAGATGTTGGGCCTCAAGGAAGAGCAGGTGCTCGGCAAGACGGACTTCGACTTCTACCCCAGCCACCTGGCCGAGCGTTATCGGGCCGATGATGAGTTGGTCCTGTACCAGGGCCGGCGGATGGAGCTGGAAGAGCCGGCCGAACTCAAAGGTGAATTGCGTACGATCAAGGTGGTCAAGGTCCCGGTGTACGACCACCTCGGCCGGACCATCGCCATCCTGGGCAGCGCCTGGGACGTGACCATGCAGCGGGCCCTGGAGTCGCAACTGCGCCACGCCCAGATGCTCGATTCGATTGGCCAGTT
>CALLZJ010000354.1 GCA_937858435.1 uncultured bacterium | reverse complement strand
GGCGGTCCATCGGGCCGTTCGGCCGAGGCGCCTGGGCCAGCACCGCGGCCGGCAGCGCCAACGCCAGCAACATCGGCATGGCCAGACGAAGACGGGTCATCATGGAATCCTCCTAAGGGGCTTGTGGCCGATTCCGTTCGGCTCGCGCCGTCGGTGAGGGACAACTTGGGGTCGCAGGCAGACTTGCCTCACGATCCTTCATCGAACGGGGCCCGGCCAGGGTCGCAAGGGATTCCCACGGAGCCGGCGGTTCAGCCGCTCGTGCTCTGCTATATTCGGCGTCGGCGGCAGCGTCGGTACATCCGGCACGGCAGGCACGACGCCGCCAGCCCGCCCGCCAATGGCGGGACCACGGGGGCGAATAGCAGTCCGGCGGAGCGGAGTCTAAACGGGAGACAGGGATGACTCGGCCGACCTCGAATTCGACCCGGCTCAGCGAATCCCAGCGGGCCCTCATCTTCCTGGGGGTGGTCCTGGGACTCGTGGGGCTGTTCGTGGTCCAGAACCTCTGGTGGACTCCAGTGGCCCCAGCCGGCCAGGCGGTGGCGCTCGCCGTCCTGCCGGAGCGGCCGCCCGTGTCCGCCATTGAACTCGCCGACTGGCGGCGGCGGGCTTGGGACCGCATCCAGGTGCGGCTCGATGCCGCCGATGCCGCCAGCCAGCAGGCCATGGCCGACAGTCAGGTGGGCCTCCATCAGTTCTTCGCCAGTCGGCACGGCAGTGCCCGAAAGTACGCTGGCGTCGTGCTGTCGTTCAAAGGCAAGTGGATCTACGTGAAGAGCTGTTTCCCCTGGGCCGAGGGCAACGAGCATGCCCAGTTTCTGATGGAAGAGTTTCGGGCCCAGGTGTTCCGCCCGGAGGAACTGCAGGCCTGCATGGCGGATTGCATCCAGGGTTACCTCAGTCGGCTGCGTGGCATCGAAAACCAGTTGCTGGTGGAGATTCGCCAGGACCTGAGCGAGGGTGAGTGGGCGTTTCCGTCGGGACTGCAGCCGCTCATGGACCAGCGTCATCTCCAGCACGCCTTCGATCGGCGGCTCGGCGACGTCCAGGGGCTGGTGGGTCAGGACGTTTCGCTGCGGCTGGGCAAGGAGTTCCTCTCTCTCGCGGCTGGGGACCTGGCGGGCCACCTTTTGGTCAAAGTGGGGCTGGCCTTGGCGGGCCGAACCGCGACGTCCGCCAGCCTGCTCGGTGCGGGGGCTGCCACCGGTTGGGCCACCTTGGGGGTCGGGTTGGCGGCGGCGGTGGTCATCGATCTGGCCCTGGATGCCGCCCTGTCGGCTGCCGGGTACGACCCCGAGGCGGTCGTGGCGGAAAAGATCGGAGCCGAGCTGGCGAATATGGAACGGATGCTGCTCGACGGCGTGCCCGAAGCGGTATCCGCATTCGCCAAGATGGTGCATCTAGCCCAGCATGACCCCGATCCAGAGGTGCGGGCCGCGTGTCAACGGAGCGTTGAGAAGATCGCTTGTGGCGGCTGCCTGGGGCTGCGATTCGAGTTGCGGGGTATTCACGAACAGCGCCTGCGGATGCGTCGGGAAGCGCTGCGGCGCATCTTGTTGGAAGATGAGGTGGCACCATGAAGCTGGTTCTCGGGCTGGGCTATGTCCTGATTCTGGTTGGCCTGGTGCTGAGCTGGGGCTGCCAGCGGCAGTCGTCCAGCGAACCGACGATGCGGGCCCTGTCGTTGGATGCGACGGACCCGGCGGAGCGTAAGGCCGCGGCCGAGGAGGCCGGGCGGCGGTTTGGAGGTGAGCCATGATGCCGATTGCTGTGGCCATTGCGGGATTCTCTTTGAGTCTGCTGGCACCGCTGCTGGCGGACGTGCGGTCGGCGGCAGCGCGGGAGGCCGCCGAATATGTCATGCGCAAGTTCGGCCGGGAGGTGACCCAGGAGACGGTCGAGACTCTAGCAAAGCGGCTGGAGAAGCTGGCCGTGACGCATGGCGACGAGGTGTTCCAGGCTGCCCGCAAGGTGGGCCCGCGCGCCCTCACCGTGGCCGAGAGTGCAGGCAAGGAAGCGACCATGGCTTACCGCCTGATGGCCAAGCATGGGGATGCGGCGGTGGCTTGGGTGGTGTCGCGGCCCTCGGCCATGCGCCTGGTGGCCCGATTTGGCGAAGAGGCCGGCGAAGTGATGGTGAAGCATCCCGGCATTGCCGAGCCCATGATCGAAGCACTCGGCAAGCCCGCCGTGACCGCCCTCCGAGAAGTGGGGCCGCAGAATGCCCGCCGGTTGGCCATGCTGGTGGAGGATGGATCGCTGGCCGCCATCGGCCGTTCCCCCGAGGTCCTCGGCGTCGTAGGACGCTACGGCGATCGGGCCATGGATTTCATCTGGCGGAACAAGGGCTCTCTCACCGTGGCGACCGCGCTGACCGCGTTCCTGGTGAGTCCGGAGCCATTCATCGATGGCGCCAAGAACCTGGCCGACGTCGCCGGGCAGAGCGTGGTCCGACCGCTCGTCGAGACCCCGGGCCGAGTGCTGGGTGCGATTGCCACCACGATCCCCTGGTATGGCTGGGTCGCCTCGTTGGGCGGGCTCGGGGGGCTGTGGCTTCTCCTGCGCCAGCGCCGCCGACGGCCAGTGCCTCGGCCGGCCTGAACCAGGCGACTCGCTGGGCACGGCGTCCTATAATTCCTTCCGTGTCGATCGACTCACCGTCTCAGGCAGACTCGGAGGGAGCCACCGATGGCGGACAGCGTGACGATTCAGTGCCGGGAGAATGGCCCGTTTCTCGTCCAGGGGCCGTTCACGATCGTGGACCATGCGGGGAATGCGTTCACTTTGCCGGCCGGTAAGACGGCCTACTCCCTCTGCCGCTGCGGCGCGTCCAAGAACCGCCCCTTCTGCGATGGTTCGCATCGCACTTGCGGCTTCGTCGCCGCAGACCTGGCGGCGCCACCTCCCCCGGCGACGGCCTAGGCACGGTGCCTGTCAGGAGTTCGTGGGTGCTATCGGGTGAAGGTCGAGCCGGTGTCATCCGCGCCGTCGTGCTCGCGCACGGCTTGTTCCATGTAGCCGAGCATCAGCTTCTTGATCTCGGTTAGGATGACTGGCCGCTCGGCAGGCGTGGCCGACTCGGCGAGCGGCAGCAGGGTCTTGATCACTTCCACGTTGATGGTGGCCAGGAGTCGACGGCGATCCGGGGGAATGCGTGGATGCCGTGAC
>CALLZJ010000353.1 GCA_937858435.1 uncultured bacterium | reverse complement strand
GTACACCGAGTGGGGCGGCGCTCCGGCCGCGGGTGTCGTCACGGGGATCGGCCGCATCGAGAATCGCCGCTGCATGATCATCGCCAACGATGCGACGGTCAAGGCCGGTGCCTTCTTCCCCATGACGGCCAAGAAGGTCCTGCGGGCCCAGCGGATCGCGATGGAGAACCACCTGCCACTGGTCTACCTCGTGGACTCGGCCGGCGTCTTTCTGCCCTTGCAGGACGAAGTGTTTCCCGATGAGGACGACTTCGGCCGCATCTTCCGCAACAATGCGGTCATCTCCGCCCGGGGCCTGCCCCAGTTCGCCGCCATCATGGGCAATTGCGTCGCCGGCGGCGGCTATCTGCCCGTCCTGTGCGACAAGCTGCTCATGACCGAAGGCAGCGGTCTCTACCTGGCCGGCCCCGCGCTCGTGAAGGCGGCCATCGGCCAGACGGTCGATCATGAGGAGCTGGGCGGAGCCAAGATGCACGCCGCCATCAGCGGCACCATCGACTACCGGGAGCCCGACGATCCGAGCTGCCTGGCCCGGCTCCGACGGCTGGTCGGCATGCTACCCGCCAGCTATGCCGTTACCGATCCGGCACCGGACCTGACAGCCAAGATGGACGGCGAGCAGGTCTACGATCTGTTCGATCCCGATGCCCGGCGCGAGTATGACATCCGCGACTACATCGCCGGCCTCCTCGTGGACGGGGGGACTTTCGACGAGTACAAGGCCGAGTTTGGCCAATCGATGGTCTGCGGTCACGGCCGCATGGGTGGCCAACCCGTGGGCTTCGTCGCCAATCAGAAGAAGCGCAGCAAGTCGCCCAAGGGGCTGCTTGAATATGGCGGCGTGATCTACGTCGATGCCGCCGACAAGGCCGCCCGGTTCATCATGGACTGCAATCAGACGCGCACGCCGCTGGTGTTCCTCCAGGACGTGAACGGCTTCATGGTTGGACGCGACTCGGAGCAGGCGGGCATCATTAAGGCCGGGGCCAAGCTGGTCAATGCGATTTCCAACAGTGTCGTGCCCAAGCTCACGGTCATCCTGGGCGGCTCCTTCGGGGCGGGCAACTATGCCCTTTGTGGCAAGGCCTTCGATCCGCGTCTGATCCTGGCCTGGCCGACCGCCAAGTACGCGGTCATGGGCGGGCAGCAGGCGGCGAACACCTTGCTCGACGTGCAAGTGGCGGCCCTGAAACGGCAGGGGCACGAGCCCGACGCGGCCGAGCTGGCCGAACTCAAGCAGAAAGTAGCCGCGGCCTACGATGAGCAGATGGACATTCGCTACGGCGCTGCCCGGCTGTGGGTCGATGCCATCATTGATCCGGCCCAGACGCGCCCCATCCTGATCAAGCTGCTCGGGGTGGCCTGCCGCGTGGACGAGGGCCTGCCGTTCAGGACCGGCGTGCTCCAGGTCTAGACGGCCCGGTGGCCTCCGGGCTACTCGGTCACGTTCGACCGGCGGTTATCGTCCCACTTGGGCGTCGCCAGGGAAAGTTCCAGATCGGGATCGATAGCCCAGGGCTTCACAGCTCGGATGTGATCGATGATGAACTGCACGCCGTTCTGGACTTGCTGGGCAATCTGCTCGGCCCCGTATTCCTTAAAAGCCTTAGGGGGAGCAAACTGGTAGGCGTAAGCCGAACCGCCGTTCTTGGCCCCGGCTCGTTGGCTGGCCACGGCGTTCTTCATGAAGCGGATCTGCCGACGCGAATGCTGTGACTGCCAACAGTGAGTAAGCTCATGCAGCAGGATATCGGTCTTCAAGGTCGTGAACGGTCCCATCTGCACCAACAAGATACCCTTGGCCTGGCGGGGCACCTTCGGCATCAGGAAGTGGGGCACGGGTAGGAACATCACGAACTGCCGTCCGTCGAACCCAAGCCCGTTGTTCACGAAGATGTTGCCATAGTCGAGGCTGGCACCGAAGGTCTGGTCAACGGCTCGCAACCAAGCGGGATCGCGTTCCAGGAACTCTTCAAGCGGTAAGACGGAGTTCGGCACATCGATCGCCTTCATGCCGTTCACCAGCCCATTGACCTTCTTCTTGATCCCGTCTGCTCGCCGCTGCATGCCAGCGCCGAACTGGCGCGCTTGGTCCTTGATCTTGCCCAGGAGCGGGTGCTTGCCGTTGCCATTCGTCGCGCCGTTTTGCAGGCCGGTGAGGCTCGGGGCGATGCCCGTCTCGGCGTAGCAGTTGCCGCAGTGGTGATGAGAATCGACCTGGGCCGGCGCCTGCGGAGCCAACTCCAGATCCAGAGCCGCCAGTTCGTCCGAGCCGAGAATTCCGTCCGCGGGAGGAAGCCGCTTGCGGAGTTGAAACTCCCGCACGGCGGCAAGCGTCTCTTTCCCATAAAGCCCGTCCGGGGGTGCCGTGCCGCGCAGTGTCGTCACCGGCAGCGGGAAACCCAGGATCAAGAGGCCCTCTTGAATGGCCTGCACCCCCAAGCCGCGGGCTCCGGGGGTTAGGTTGCTGGTTCCGTCGGCGATTCGCTGTAACTCTGGAATCCCTGAGAAGATCGGAGCACGCAAAGTCATGAGCACACTCGCTGGGCCTAGGGGCGGGAAGGTCTCCCCCAACCCCTAACCGCGCTCCCGACGCGGGTGTGGACAGAGAATCGCTAGTCCTTGAAAAGTGCCGGATCGGCAGGGGGGCGCGGACGACGGTGCCGCCGCGCTCCAACCCGTCGCCCCGTGGCGGTGCTGGGCACCGAGGCGAGGGGGTCTTCCGCCCCAACGAGCGGAGCGCCCATCTGAGTGGCCTCTAGTCGAGCTTGAGCGGCGCGCGCGTACTCCTCCGATACGTCGAAGCCCAGCCATTGCCGGCCCAGCTTCTTGGCGACGACCAGCGTGCTGCCGCTGCCGGCAAAGGGATCGAGCACCCGCTCGCCGGGGTTCGAGCAGCAGAGAATGATCCGCGCCAGAAGCCGCTCCGGCATCTGGCAGCCATGGAACCCGGCCCGCTCCTTAAACGTCCCCGCCACTCGAGGGAAGTACCAGGTGCTCTCGGTTGGCGTGAAACTCTGCGGCGCATCCTGAGGCCGCAGAATCCAGGTATCGTCCGGCAGACGCCCCTGGGGATTGGCGCGGGTATCGGCATAGACCAACTGCCGCGCCGATGGCACCCGGATCGCCTCGTCGTTGAACGTGAACTGCTTGCCGTCCTTTACGAAGTGAAACAGATGGGCATGAGAGCGGGTGAACTTGCGTTTGCAGTTCACCCCGAAGGTGTAATACCAGACCACCCAACTACGGCAGACGAAGCCAAGCTCGCGGGTGGCGAGCACCTTGAGTTCGGCGGCGAACTCGTCGCCAATCGCCAGCCAGAAGGTGCCGGTCGGCTTCAGGACGCGGGAGACGCCCGCCATCCAGGCCTTGGACCAATTCAGGTACTCGTCCGCGGATTTGCGGTCCTGGTAGACGTCGTAGTCGTAGCCGATGTTGAAGGGCGGGTCGGCGAAGACCAGGTCGACGCTGCCCGGCTCAAGCTCGGCCATGGCCGCGATGCAGTCCTGGTTCCTGATGGTGTTCCACGTCATGTGGATGCGCCTTCCCTTGCGACCGGGCCACCGCCGGTCCCATGCCAGCGGCGGCCTCCCAACTTCCTACTTGATCTTCATGCCCAGGACCTTAACGAGGAAGGCCATCTGGTCGGCCGTCTCCTCGATCATCTTGGTGGTGGGCTTGCCCGCGCCGTGACCGGCCCGGGTTTCGATGCGCGCCAGCACCGGCGCTGGCCCCGCCTGGCAATGCTGCAGCATGGCAATGAACTTGAAACTATGGCCTGGAACCACGCGGTCGTCGGTGTCGGCCGTTGTGACCAGCGTCGCCGGGTACTTCGTGCCTTCCTTCAGATTGTGGACCGGCGAGTAGGCCAGCAGGGCCTTGAACCCCTCCGGGTTCCCGGCCGAGCCGTAGTCGTCGACCCAGAAGCGGCCTGCCGTGAACTTGTGGAAGCGGAGCATATCCATGACGCCGACAGCGGGC
>CALLZJ010000352.1 GCA_937858435.1 uncultured bacterium | reverse complement strand
GCCCGCTTGCGGCAGCGGCGGACGGACGACGAAGCGAGCCTGCAGCGGCGGCTGGTCTCCGCGCCCGTGGAACTGGCCGTCGGCCAGTCCTATCAACATCAACTGATCAACGACGACCTCGACGAGGCCGCGGCGGCCTTGCGGTCGATCTTTCGCCGGGAAGTACTGGGAGGTGATGCGTGCTCGACGACCTGAAAGAAGAAGAGATTGTCAACAAGGTGGGCGGCCGCTTCAAGCTGTCGACGCTGATCCAAAAGCGGATCGTCATGCTGAACCATGGCGCCCGGCCCCTCGTAGAAACCAAGACGAACGACAAGATGGCCATCGTCATTCAGGAAATCATGCAGGATAAGATCTTCCTGGATGCCAGCCAGAACGTCGTGACCGGCGACGGCGTGGGCTTCCCGTCCGTCGACGTCGTGATGGAAGACTAAGCCGCCGGAGCCGACCATGCCCGTAGCCGCCCCGCCGCTGCAGGATCGCTACCAGCCGATGAGCTTCCTGGCCGTCGCCGCTTTGTGCTTCGGCCTGGTGGCGCCCCTGGTCTTCCTCATCGACCAGCCCTGGTACTGCTTCTGGGTCGTGCTCCCGGGCATCTTCCTGGCCGTACTGGCCCGCCGGCAGGTGCTCCGGTCGGACGGCGCGGTGGCGGGCTACATCCCGGCCACGCTGGCCGCCATCCTCACGGTCGGGTCCGGCGTCGGCTGGCTGACCAAGGCCGTGGTCGTTCAGGCCATCGTCGATCATGAGTCGAGCCGGTTCCTTGACGACTGGCTCAGCAAGCTCAAGCAAGGCCAGATCGGCAGCGCCTTCCTCGACACCCAGCGGCCCGACCTGCGCAGGGTCTCCTTCGCCGTCGAGGATGAACGGAACCTGCGGCTGCACTTTCCCGGCCGCAAGGACGACAGCTTCAACGCCTACGACAACTTCCGCCACAACGCGCTGGTCAACTTGCTGCAGCGGTACGGCGACCGGGCCGAACTCCGCTACCTCGGCAAGGCGGACCATGGTCTGACAGCGGGGGGCGAGCAGCGCTTCGTTAAGCACGAGTTCGAACTCGTCACGCCCATGGGCCGGCACAAGGTCGTCATCCGCGTCGAAAGCGACTTCGAGAGCATCCTCTCGGGCCGCCGCCGCGGCTGGGTCATCGCCATCCGCGGCCGCGAGGTCGAGGGCGTCGTGGAGCTATTGCCCTACGGCCGCAACCTCGCCGACGCCGTCACCAGTTCCCAGGACCGGGTCCAGAAGTGGATCTCCCTCATGTCGGCCGGCGACCGCCAGCGGTTCACCGCCGAGATCGCCGACGCCAACCGCCGGGCCGGGGCCGGGCAAATCTACGACTCCTTGCGGGCCGACATTCCCGAGCAGCAGTCGGTCGGCATCGGCGTGGTCCTGCCCATGCTTCTGCTCGCCGACGAACCCAAGGGGACGACCGGCTGGCGGCTGCGCTTCTCCACCCTGCTCGAAAGTCAGACCCGCGAGATCGACTGCACCATCGTCATGGAGACCGACAACCTGGCCGACGGCCCCGGCGGCTGGCGGCTGATCGACTGCACCTTCGACGGCGAACGCCGACGCCAAGACAGTTCCGGCGGCCGCGGCGCCATCTCGATGCCCCCGGCACCCCCGGTCCCCGATCGCTGATCCAACCTCCGGAGCCCCGCACCTTCATGGCCAATGCCGAACGCTACCTCCGGCCCGAGGTGATCCGGCAGGTCAGCCGGCTGGACCTGCGGGCCAAGTTCATTGTCGAGGGCTTCCTCTCCGGCCTGCACGCCAGCCCCTTCCACGGCTTCTCCGTCGAGTTCAGCGAACACCGCAAGTACGTCCCCGGCGACGACCCCAAGGACATCGACTGGAACATCTACGCCAAGACCGACAAATACTACATCAAGAAGTTCCAGGCCGAGACCAATCTCAACGGCTACCTGGTCATGGACCTCAGCGCCTCCATGGCCTACACCTACCGCCAGGAGATGACCAAGTTCGACTATGCCATCTGCCTGGCCGCCGCTCTGGGCTACCTCATGATCCAGCAGCAGGACCCGGTCGGGCTGGTCACGTTCGATACGCAGATTCGCAATTTCCTGCCGCCCAAGAGCCGGCGCACGCAACTGGGCACGATCCTGGGCGTGCTCGCCAGTCTGCAGCCGTCCGGCACGACCGACGCCGCCGCCGCCCTCCATCGCCTGGCCGCTATGATCCGCACCCGCAGCCTCGTCATGGTCTTCAGCGATCTGCTCACCGACACCGACGCCTTCATCAAGAGCCTGCACCACCTGCGGCACCGCGGCAACGAGGTCATCCTCTTCCACATCCTCGACGAGGCCGAGGTCCACTTCCCCTTCGACGGCCTCATCGAATTCGAAGACACCGAGTCCCATGAGAAGCTGACCGTCGACGCCCGCGGCATGCAGGGCGACTACCTGAAGGCGGTCGGCGAGTTCCGCGCACAACTCAAGAAGGAAGCCGCCAGCGCCAACATCGACTACGTCCCGATGGACACCAGCATCAGCTTCGACAAGGCCTTGATGGAGTATCTCCTCAACCGCCAGCGGCGCTTCTAGGACATGGTCGGTGGTGATCGGTTGCCGCAGCTACGATGATGCCGTGGGGACGTCTAGTGGCGTAAGCGGAACCTACACTCGCCGACGGCGATAAACGCGGAGCCGGCCACGACTTGGCTGGGGGCGTGCTTGCCGAGTGAGGGCGGCAGGAGCCACGGGCGCCGCAGCCTGGGGACCACCGCTCTGCTTTTGCTGCTGGGAGCGGCGATGACTCCAACGGCGGCGGAGGAAACGCAGCCCCGCCACGGCCCCGGTGCCCACGAGGGCCAGGCTGGCCGGCTCGGGGATGGCCGTGAAGGTGAACTCGGTCACCAGCCCGACGTTGTCCACGTTGCCCGTGACGGCGGAAGCGGACGGAGCATAGAGGCGGGACAGGATCGCGCCGGAACCGGCGACGGCGTCGAAGGGTGTGGTCGTGCCGCCGGCCCCATTGATGACCTCGAGCAGGAGGTGGCCGGCCAGCGGGTTGTAGAAGAAGGGCGTGTCAAACGTAATGACGATGTCGAAGTCACGAGCCGGGGCGCCGACGTTGGCGCTGGAGATGGACAAGGCGCCGCTGAAGACCGTGACCACGTCCGCCCCGATGTTGTTGGCAAAGGTGGTGCTGAGCGAGCCGGGGCCGATGGCGGCCGGCGCGGTCGAGAGGCGGAGAGTGATGTCGGGCAGGGTGGCGGTAAAGGCCGACCCGGTCAGGACGCTGGGCCGGAACGCCAACCCGCTGATCCAGGTGCCATCCCCCAGTTCGGAGAACTGGCTGGAGGCGTAGACCTGGTGGTAGCGCATCTCGCTGAGGGTAAAGGGCGTGATGTTGAACGGAAAGGAATTCTCTGAGCCGCCCGGCACGTTGGCGTTGGCGTTGGGCACGACGACGTTGGCCTGGGTTTGGGCCGAGGCACTGGCGGCGAGTCCGAACCAGAGGGAGACGACCACCAAGCCGCGGAGTGTGAACATGGGATTGGCCTTGAACTGGGGCATCGGTAAGAAAATAGGTCACAGCCGGGATGGCGTCAAGCAATTTCTCTTCCAGGGCCGGTTCGCCGGTCACGAGGACGGTTGATGAGTTTCGAGCACGAGCGGCTCCTGATCTTCGATTATGGCTCGCAGTACGTGCAGCTTATTGCCCGCCGGGCCCGGGAGCAGCACGTCTTCGCTCAGATCGTCCGGGGCGATTTGTCCGCCGATCGCGTTCGGGAGTTGGCACCGAAGGGGCTGATCCTCTCGGGCGGTCCCCGGAGCGTTTACGAGTCCGGCGCGCCCCGGTGCGACCCGGACCTCTTCGACCTGGGCATCCCCGTGCTCGGCATTTGCTACGGCATGCAGCTTGTCTGCCAGGCCCTGGGCGGCGCGGTGCGGCCGGCCGCCAGCCGCGAGTTCGGCCGCGCCCTCTGCCAGGTCGTGCAGCCGGAGGGACTACTCTTTGGCCTGCCCGCCGAGACCGTGGTCTGGATGAGCCATGGCGACCAGGTCCACGACGCCGGGCCCGACTTCGAACCCCTGGCCCGGACGGCCACCTGCCCCCTCGCCGCCGTCCGCCATCGCACCCGCCCCCTCTTCGGCCTGCAGTTCCACCCCGAGGTCAGCCACACCCCGCACGGCAGCCAGGTGCTCCGCAACTTCCTCTACGATGTCTGCGGCTTCCGGGGCGACTGGCGCATCGCCTCCTTCATCGACGACGAGGTTCAACGGCTCCGCACGCGCATCGGCTCAGCCCGGGTCATCTGCGGTCTGTCGGGCGGCGTCGACTCGGCCGTGACCGCCGCCCTCTTGCTCAAGGCGGTGGGCTCCCAGGTTTCCTGCATCTTCGTCGACAACGGGCTCCTACGCCAAGGGGAAGCCGAAGCGGTCCGCCGCACCTTCGACGGTCATTTCCATGCCGATCTGCACGTGGTCGACGCCAGCCAGCGGTTTCTCTCGGCCCTTAAGGACGTGACCGACCCGCAGGAGAAGCGGCGCCGGATCGGCCACATCTTCATCGATGTCTTCAGCGAAGAAGCCCGCCACATCGCGGGGGCCCGCTTCCTCGCCCAGGGTACGCTTTACCCCGACGTGATCGAAAGCGGCGCCGCCGCCGACGGACCCGCCGCCAACATCAAGACCCATCACAACGTCGGCGGGCTGCCCGAGGAAATGGACTTCGAATTGATCGAGCCCCTCCGCGATCTCTTCAAGGACGAGGTCCGCCGGCTCGGGGCCGAACTCGGGCTGCCCACCTCGCTGGTCTGGCGTCATCCCTTCCCGGGCCCGGGGCTGGCCGTCCGCTGTCTCGGCGCGGTGACGGCGGAACGGCTCACCATGCTCCGCCAGGCCGACGCCATCTTCCTCGAAGAACTCCACAAGGCCGACCTCTACCGCGAAACCGCCCAGGCCTTCGCCGTCCTCCTGCCCGTCAAGAGCGTCGGCGTCATGGGGGACGGCCGCTCCTACGACAGCGTCATCGCCCTCCGTGCCGTCCAGTCGGAAGACTTCATGACCGCCGACTGGGCCCATCTGCCCCATCAACTCTTGGGGCAAGTGGCCACGCGGATCATCAACGAGGTCCGCGGCGTCAACCGCGTCGTCTACGACGTGAGCAGCAAGCCCCCCGCCACGATCGAGTGGGAGTAGGCTAACCCGAACCCCAGGTCTTCCAGGCGGTCCAGGCGGCGCCGCCCAGGCCGACCACGATGATGACCATCCGGGCGGCCCGGGGTCCGATGCGGCGGGCCAGGCCGGCCGCGCCCAAGCCGCCCCGGCTCGCCCCCACCGCCATGACGCCGCCCATGGGCCAACCGACCGGCCGGGCGGCGAAGCGGGCGGCGTCGAAGCCCTCGTGCCGCTCCAGCAGCGATGGCA
>CALLZJ010000351.1 GCA_937858435.1 uncultured bacterium | reverse complement strand
CCCCTGCCGGGCGACAATGCGGCGGCCTCGGAAACCGCGCCGGCCCAACCCGGTTTGGCGCCGCCCCGGTCGCCGTTCGCCCGGCCGGCCCTCATGCCGGTCCCGCCGAACCCCATCAACACCGAGGTGAACAACGCGGTCGCCTACTATCTGCACTACGACGTGAGTGCGTTCTTCAACCCGCTGTCGAACCGCTTCTGGTTCAATTCGCCGGCCGACGTGCAGTTCCCCATCCGCCGCTACCAGTTGCGGACCGGAGCGGGTCCGATCAATCAGGGTCGGCTCGAAAGCCTGGACTTCGCCGGGCGGGACGGCGCCGATCTGTTGCTCCAGAACGTGATCTCCTTCGACATCAAGGTCTGGGACCCGATGGCCCTGGTGGCCACTCCCGAGCCGCCCGCGCCGCCAGTGTCCTTCTATGTCGGCGCGTTCGTGGACATCGGCCATGACATCTTCGCGCCGCCCTACGCGCCCACGCCGGACATGGCAGGGTTCGCCAGCGGCGTCGTCCTGGACGGCGTCCGCTACCGCTGGAATCCGCTCAGCCCGTTTGTCAACGAGGCGACCGTGCCCGGCTACGACATCCCGGTGAGCGGCGCGCCCGCCGTCGCCACGCCCCCCTATCTGCCCAATCGGACTTATGACACCGGCACCCGCCGGAACAACGTCGCCCCGGCGCCGCCGGGAGCCGACGCCCTCCTTCCCTACCCGGCCGGCATCGTTCGTTCGCAGGACAATCCCGTCCTGCCGACCACGATCAAACCGGCCATGGCGATCCCCGCCATCCAGATCAAGATCCGCGTCTATGACCCCAACAGTGAACAGACGCGGGAAATCACCGTGGTCGTGGATATGTAAGCACCCCGGCTTCGGCCGCGGGGTTTCTTCGAGGTGTGTGCCATGATGCTGACCAGTTCTCCCGTAGCGGCCCGGCGGCGCGGCATTGTCCTGCTCGTCGTCCTCGCCATGCTCACGCTCTTCGCCACGGTGGCTGTCGCCTTCGTCTACTTCTCCGAAGGCACCGTCACGGAAATGACCCTGCGCAAGGAGAGCGAAACCATCAGCCGGCCCGACCCGGAGCTGCTCTTCGCCTACGCCCTGGGGCAACTGGTCCACGATACGAGTCGACCCAACTCGAGCCTCCGCACCCATAGCCTCATCAACAACATGTACGGGGCAACCGGCCACATGCCCTACAGCGGCATCGGCCGCGTCAATCGCAACGTCGTCCCCGTGCTGGATGGTTTGCCGGATTCCGAACTCTGGCGCTGGCTTGGCCCCTTGCCGGCACCGTTTCCGCCCCATGTTGCCAACAACAAATACCTAATCAACTACGCTGGGCGAGCTTATAACGAGGTTTACCACGGTTCCTTCAACCCGAACTACACCTACCCGGACCATGACAATGCCTTCCTCGGCTCCTTCACGGCCGATGGGATTGTCACCGCGCGCTCCTTCGTTCGCACGGTGACGCCACCATTGCCGCCCAATAATAACGTTGGGGCAATCGAGTATCCGTCCGGGTTCAATCCCTATGATCCGTTCAGCGCACGACAGCTGAGCACTGTCCCGCCATCACCCGACTCGACTTGGTGGACGTTCTGGAGCAGCACGGCTGGCTCACCGATGGGCTTCGGTCCTTTGCCAGTCGAAATCAAGAAGGCCATGGTGGTTCGGCCAGGGCCCTGGGACGCGGCTTCCGTGCCAGTGCTCAATGCGACCGATCCCAACTTCGTCCTGACTGAAGCCAGCGCCTTCCCGATTCCAGAAGACCTGGGCGGCGACGTGAAGAATCTGCCGCCGGGCTTCCGCACCTTTGTCGGCATCGACCCGGTCACGAGCCAGCCCGTCTTCGCCAACAACGACAGCTACTGGGTTGACCTCGACTTCCCGATTCAGGTGGACCAGGCGACCGGGCGGAAGTACAAGCCGCTCTTCGCCTTCTTCATCGCCGCCCTGGACGGCAAGGTGAACCTGAACGTCGCCGGGAACATGCGCGGCCAAATGCGCTTTGCTCCCGTCGGCGCGTTCAACCGCAATCAGGCTTCGCAGCACGGCCTGGGCCCCTGGGAGATCAATCCCTCCTACGTGTCGGCGAACCAGGGCGGTGCCGGCTTCCTGCAAACCGCTCCGTTCCTCCAGGAATGGCTGCATCTGTTCGGCGGGACGGCGGTCGGCGGGCCTGCCAATCCGCTCTACCCCGGCATCCAGAGCGAGCATGGCCGGTATGGTTACGACCTGGCCAACGTCTTCACGAACCCGGCCACGCCGTTTCTGCCGGCGATCGCCACCACGCTGCTGCCCCAGGATCGGCCCTCGAACATCTACCATCAGTACACCCTGGACGGCACGCGCCAGGCGGCCGGCAATTACCTCGCCGCCCTGCCCTACCTGCCGCCCGTGCTGAACCCGACCGATCCGCGCGTCCCTGATCCCCATGGTCTCTCCTACGACCGCCACCCGCGCTTCGCCTCGCGCTCCGGGGTCTACTGGGGCTGGGATAGCACCACCTCGCTGCTCGCCATGCTCCAGCGGCCGCTGCAACTCACCAATCACCCGCTTTACTTCAATCCCTACTGGGGTCCCTTCGGCACCAATCGGCTGCTCGGCCCCTGGATGATGGAAGCGCTGCTTCGGCATGGCGACACCGGCACCGACGCCCTCGCCGCCGACCTGCGCCGGATCATGCCGCTCAACTCCAACAACCCGGCCTTCCGCCGGTCGGTGACGACAATTAGCAACGATCCGAATCGCATCGGCGCCCCGCCCTGGTTCCGGCAGCTTGAGCCGGGCGAACCGCCGATCGGTCCCTTCCTGAACACCTTCCTGCAGTTCGGAGCGCCCGTCGGCACGCTGCCGCCGGCCGCGCCGTTCCCCTCGGGCAACGGCATCCCCGCGCCGCCGAGCGCGGCACCGCCCGCACCCGCGCAGGACAACGACTACTGGCTGGGGACGTGGAAGTCGACGCTGGGCGAGTTGCTCAAGCTCGACCTGAATCGGCCGCTGCCCGCCTACCCGCTGCCGCGCCCCGATCCGGGCAATCCGGCCCGGTTGGTGATCGATTCGAGCAATGCGGCGATCCTGGCCGCCTTCGCCCAGGCCCGCTTGACCCGCCAGGAGTTCGCCCGGGACATTTACCAGCGGCTCATCCTCGTCACCGGCGCGGTCAATCCCTTCGGAGTCGTGGCTGTTACTCCGTCGGCGGCCGAGCTTAACGCCCTGCGTTACCTGGCCCAGCTTGCCGTGAACATCGTCGACTACGTCGATAACGATGGCCACACCTACTCGACGCCGTTCAACTGGGGCAGCCAGGCCCGGCTGCCGGAGAATGCCGCCTTCGTCGCCGCCTACAACGGCGAATGGGTCTTCGGCACCAAGCAGCCGCGCGTCGTGCTCAATGAGGCTTACATCGAGTCGACCGGCTCCGGCCCCGCCTACCGGGTCTACGTGGAGCTGTGCAATCCGATGAAGGCCGGCGCCCGGGAGTATCTGTGCAACCCGGCCGGCACGCTGCCCGCGACGGCCCCCGCCATCTACGGCATCTATCAGATTCACGTGGCCAAGCGGCAGCCAAACATGCACTTGCGCCAACTCAACAACGTGACCGGTGAGCCGTTCCTCGATCCGACGCCCGATCAGCCGGCTCCGGTCGACTTCACCGACCTGCCCGGCACGCTCGGAACCAATCCGGGCGACAACACGAACTACTTCATCGATCCGCTGGAAGACCGCTACCGCGGACCGGACGGCAGCGCCGATCCCGACCTCGGCGACCCCAACGCTGCCAATCGCGGTTTCTACGTCGCGGGCCCGCCCGTGCCGCTGGCCGGGCCCGCCGGTCCCGGCGACCCGCACGTCCCGGTGGTGAGCTACCAGACGATGAATCTCTCTTGCACCCGCAATGGCGGCGGCGCTCTGCTCTCCGAGCCGCCCACACTGCTGTTGCGGCGGCTGGCCGTGCCGTTCTTGCCGCCCGACCTCGACCCCACGAGCCCGACGTTCAACCCCTACATCACGGTGGACTACGTCGAAGAAGTGCCGGTCAATCAGAACACGTTGCCCGTGACGCAGCGGCGGTCGTTTGGTAAGTCGCAGCCCTTCGCCGGTCGGCCGGGCACGTGGCGGCTCCAGTCGCCGCACATCACGCCGGGCCCGCTCACGCCGGAAGTGGGCGTCGGCCCCGGTCTCACGGCGCCCAACACGCCGATCGTCACCACGCCGCTCAACAACCAGCCGCAGACGACCTTCTTCCGCCACAACTCGCTGGAAGAGGTGGTGGTGACGTTGCCGCTCAACAACCCGGCTAACGGGCTGCCGACCGGCGCCACGCCCCTGCCCGAACCGCGCTTCCTCAACCAGACGCTGGACCTGCCCTTCACCTGGCTCCCGCAACTGGAACGGCATCTGCTCACGCCGACCGAGTTGCTCGGCGTCTCGGGCTTCAAGCCACATGAACTCACGCAGACCTTCCTGGGCCTCATGACCTTTTCGCTGGCCAACATCGCCGCCGGTCCGGACCAGGTCGTGCAGGTTGAGAACGTCATCTCGGCGCCGGGTGCCGGGCTGATCCTGGGGATCACGCACGGCCAGCGCTGGTCGATCGCGCCGGGCGACATCCTGTCGATCGGCCACGGGGCCAGCCATGAGCGCGTGGTGGTCAAGACAGTGACGAGCCCGACCTTTACCGCCGATTTCCTGCAGGCTCATAACGGCTCGGCCATCGGGATGCCCTCCAACGTGCCCAATGGCGTAATCGTCGGCCACGTGAAAAATGGCCAGACGCCGCCCTGGTTCAACACCTCGGCTCGGCTCTACCGCTTCATGGAAATGGTGGAGACGCGGCATCGGATGGCGGGGCTGTCGGCCGTGGCGTTCGAGGCCACGCCGAATCCCATCCCGTCGTCGGGAGCGGTGCTGCCCACGCCGCCCTTCCCGGCCCAGACGCTGACGGTGCCGATCGTGACCACGATCACCCCCGGCCCGACTTACAACGCCCTGGGGCTGGCCACGGGAGGTGCGCGTTATGCCATCACCCCCGGAGCCACGGTGATCCTCGACCCGGGTCAGATCAATGAGGAAGTGGTGCGCGTCCAGGCCGTCAACCCGTTGACCGGGGCCTTCACCTGCGTGGTGCAGAAGGCTCACGATGCCGGTCCGGTGGTGGTGCAGGTGCCCGCGGTGGGCGGCATCCATCCGGGCAAGGTCAATGTCAACCTGATCCAGGACCTGCAGACCTTCATGGCCGTGGCCGACCCGCAGCCAGGCAATGCCTTCAACCCCACGTTGGGCCTCATCGACCAGACCGGCGGCACGCCGGGCTCGCTTACGTTCATCAGCCCGACGCGGATGCAGTGGAACAACGTGTGGCCGCCGCCGCCGCTGTTCGCCGGTATGCCTTACAATCCGCTCGGGCTAACAACGATCCAGCCCGGGATGGACCTTCTGATCGGCGACCCGCACCATTACCGGCAGCGGGTCCGCATCGTGACCGTCGCCCAGAATGGTGCTTCAACGCTTATCGACTTCGATCCGCCGCTCACGGCCCTGCCGCCGCGGCCC
>CALLZJ010000350.1 GCA_937858435.1 uncultured bacterium | reverse complement strand
CGACCAATCGGAGCCCTAGCCCCCGAGACGGGCCCGCACGGAGGCCCACCCCACCCCCAACCGCCCTTAAAGATCCCCCGGCCCCCCCCGCCATGGACAAAGCCCAATCGACTGATCTGCTGTTCGACCTGTCCCGGCCCGGCCGCCGCTGCCACCGCCTGCCGGCCAGCGACGTTCCCGTGCGGCCGCTCCAGGACCTGCTCCCCGCGGGCAGCCTGGCCCAGAGCCCGCCGCCGCTGCCGGAAGTGGCCGAGAGCGACGTGATCCGGCACTACGTCAACCTTTCGACCCAGAACATGTGCATCGACACGAACTTCTACCCGCTCGGGTCGTGCACAATGAAGTACAACCCCAAGCGGCATGAGCGGCTGGCGAACCTGCCCGGCCTGGCCAACCTGCATCCTCTACAGCCCGACAGCAGCCTCCAGGGCATGCTCGAACTGCTCTTCCAGATGCAGCAATTCCTGGCCGAGATCGCGGGCCTGCCGGCCGTTTCGCTCCAGCCCGCCGCCGGGGCCCAGGGGGAACTGACGGCCTTACTCGTGGCCGCCGCTTACTTCAAGGAGCGAGGCGAACAGCGGACCAAGGTGCTCGTCCCCGACTCCGCCCATGGGACCAACCCCGCCAGCGCCGTCATCGCCGGGTTTGAAGTCGTCACGGTGAAGTCCAACGCCCGTGGCATGGTCGACCTGGAAGACTTCGCCCGCAAGCTCGACGACCGGGTCGCCGTCTTCATGATCACCAACCCCAACACGCTGGGGCTGTTCGATGCCCAGATCATGGAGATCACCCGCCGGGTGCATGATCGAGGCGGACTGGTCTACCTGGACGGTGCGAACATGAACGCCATCCTAGGTCGCACCCGTCCCGGCGACTTCGGCGCCGACATGATGCACTACAACGTCCACAAGACCTTCACCGGGCCGCACGGGGCCGGGGGACCGGGATCGGGGCCCATCGCCGTCCGCAACTTTCTTGGCCCGTATTTGCCCAGCCCAGTGATTGCAAAGCGGGAGGGTCGTTTTGTACTCGACAACGACCGACCCAAGTCCATCGGCCGGGTCCGCAGCTTCTTCGGCAACGTCGGCATCCTGGTCCGCGGCTACCTCTACCTCCGCACCCTCGGTTCTGCCGGCGTGAAGGAAGTCAGCGATCATGCCGTCCTCAACGCCAATTACCTGCTGGCCAAGCTGAAGGATGTTTTCGAGGTCCCGCATGGCCAGCGCTGCATGCACGAGTTCGTCGCCAGTGCCCGCAATCTGCGCCGGGACCGCAAGATCAGTGCCATGGACATCGCCAAGCGGCTGCTCGACTATGGCTACCACGCTCCGACCGTCTACTTCCCGCTCACAGTGCCCGAGGCTTTGATGATCGAGCCGACCGAAACTGAGAGCAAGGAAACGCTCGACCAGTTCGCGGCAACGCTGATCCGCATCCAAGCGGAACCAGCCGAGCTGCTGCACGCGGCCCCGCACACGCTGCCGATCAGCCGGCCCGACGAGGTCAAGGCCGCCCGCGAGCCGATCCTGAAGCGGCAATCTGCCAAGTAGGGACTTGGCCCTCCTCGCCCGCCGCGCCAGCGAGCATCCTGACGAGCCGGGAGCGTGAGCGACGGCACTCTACCAACCCGCCGCATCTGCAAGGCATGTTCGGAATAGCCCCACGGACTGGCGTCGTCGGGTGGGATGCAAGTCGCTCCGCGCATGCGCTCTAGGCAACCGGAAAAACTCGGCCCGAGCCGAAAGTGAATGTGACCGAGCGGCGGGCCAGGGTGCCTTGTCAACGCTTACTCGGCAGGTTAGTCTTTCCTTAGGGAGGCACCCGCGCCTGTCTCCGAAAAGTTGGCGGCCTGTCATCGCCCATGCGGCGGGAAGTCGGGGACGCGAACCTTGCTCTTGGCGGCGCGGCCAGGGACAAATTCGCCAACCGACCCCGCCTGCATGGGCGTCACCGCGCTGGAGCCGGAGAATCGCCCATTCTTGATCGGGTGTCTCCTACCGCGGCTTCGCTCACGCCCAGCTCAGCCGACACGGAGCGGCTGGACCTCGTGGCGCTTCAGCGCCGCTTGACTGCTCTCGACCCCAATATCCTCCTCGTACGCCGGCCCGTGCTGCGGCGGGTTGCGCGTCACCTCTGGCCTTCGGATGGAGTGTCCTGGCGGGCGCTCCACACCTTCGCCGTTCAGTGCCGACGGTCGGAGATGCTGGCCGCCGTTGAACCCGACGAGGTGGGGCTGGCCGCCGCCGCCCAACTCGGCGAGACAGTCATTCTGCTCCCCCGGCCCGACGCTGACCGTCTAAGCCGGCAGCCCGCCTCGGCCATCTGGCATGACTGCTGCCGCCGACTGTTCCATCTGCGGATCGAGGATCGGCTCGCAGAGCTCGGGTTCCCCTCGGACGAGACCTCGGCCCGTGTCCAAAAACGACGCTGGGAGGTGGGCTTTCCGACCTTCGCCGGGATTGAGCGGGTCTTGCGTCAGGAGGCGCGGCTCCGACCTCCGGGGCAGGCGACGGATGTGTACGCCGAGTTCGTGGCGACCTTCTTTGAGTTCTTGCACTTCCAGCCAGGAGCGCTGGCGACCTGGTTCCCCGACCTGGGCGACCATGCCGCCGTGGCGGAGCTACTGCGTCAAGACATTGATGAGCGGCCCTTGCTGGCGGGGCTGACCCCGGCATTCAGTCCCTCTGCCGCGCCCCTTGAGCTCGGGGAACGGCCGGCTTCGGAGCCGGAGTTGGACCTGCCCGTGGTCGAGACGCTGCGGGCGGCGCGGATCGAGCGCTGGCTGGCCCGAGCCGAGACAGCACGAAGGTGCGGCAACTGGGTACGGGCCGCCCTGCTCACCCAGCGGTGCCTGCAGGCGGAGCCGGACCGCGGTGCGATCTGGGCGCGGCAGGTGCGGACCGACCTGGATACACTTGTCCTGGGTCTGGTCGCCGCCTTGGGCCTACCTCGGTCCCAGGAAACGGACTGGCTGGAATGCTTGGAGCCGCTCGTGGGGCCGGCAGCGCGGGCCCGGGGCGATTGGCCTGCCGAGGCGCGGCTGCTCTATGACCTGCAGCGGATCGTGCTCGACACGGGCAAGCAAGTCGAGGTGATCGAGGTCATCCCCTGGCTCCGGCACCTGGGCCGACGGGCCCTGCGACGGCAGTTGCCCCTCGTGCCGCTGGTGCAGGTCATGAACCATCTGCGCCGGGCTCAGCGGCGGCTGAAGCGGGTCCGCGTTCGCTCCGAGGTGGGGACACAGCTCTTCGATCTGCTCGAGGCCGCCCGGCTCCAGCATGATGGCCGGATGCGCGACCACCTTCGCCCCATCTTGCTCGAGACCTTCGCAAACGCGGGGTTGACTCCCGGAAACCTGCCTGAACGGCTGGCACGGGATCAGTGCGTGGAAGAGTTGCTCGGAACCCTGTGCCGGCGCGGCTATCTCAACGTGGGTGATCTGCGCGACGCCCTGGCCCGGAATGAACTCAAGATGGCCGACCTGTCGGGCCCCAGAGAGTTCTGGTGGGGTGATGCCCTCCTGCGGGCTGATCGGATGCTCATGGATCGGCTCGACGGGCTCTACCAGCCGGGTGCGTTCTACCACCGCTGGTTTCACCGAGGCTCGTCGATCTTCTTCGGCACATCGCTCGGTCGGTTCGCCACACTTTGGCTGCTCCTGCCGCTCCTGGCCGCCTTCGTGATCCTCGAAGGGCTGCAACATTCCGCGGGCCTCGTGCTAATGGCGTTGCACCTGCCTGTCTCTTTCACCCATGGCTGGACCGTCGCCGGGCTGGCGGTCTACTTGCTCGGCCTGATCCACTTCCCGCAAGTGCGACAAGGCAGCAGACGTGCCTTCCGTGCCATGGTTACGGGAATTCACACGCTCCTCGTTCGCGTCCCAGTATGGCTTGGCCGCTGGGGTCCGCTCCACGCCTTGTACGCCAGCCGTCCGTGCCGCTGGGTCCGCCAGCATCTGGCCCGGGCGATCGCATCCGGGACAGTGGCGGGAGTCGTGGCGTTTGCTCTAACGTTGTCCGCCCTGTCCACGGCACTCGTGGCGGCAGGGGCCTGCTTGCTCGTTGTCGTCCTGGACCACCCCCCGCCTGGCCGCAAGCTGTCCGCCTGGCTGACCGATCAGGTGCTCTCTTTATGGCGTGCCTTCAGCCTTGAGATGATCCCGGCCCTCTTGCGGTTCGTGCTCGATCTCTTCAAGGCCCTCGTCGAACGCATCGAACGGGGACTCTACTGGGTCGATGAGATGCTGCGCTTTCAGCCTTCGGCCGGGAAGCCGACCATCGTTGTCAAGGCCGCCGTGGGCGTGGTCTGGTACTTCGTGGCCTACGTGTTTCGTTTCGCCCTCAATCTGCTGGTCGAACCCCAGATCAACCCGATCAAGCATTTCCCCGTGGTCACCGTGGCCCACAAGCTGCTGCTGCCCACGATTCCCCACCTGGCCCACGTGGCCGAGCGGCTGCTGCCCGGCCAGGCGGCGTTGGCCAACACGTTCGCCACTGGCTTCGTCTTCGCCATCCCCGGCATCTTTGGCTATCTCGTTTGGGAACTCAAGGAAAACTGGAAACTCTATGGTGCCAATCGGGCTCGGACGCTGCGGCCCGCCATGATCGGCAGCCACGGCGAATCGATGCGGCGGCTCCTGCGTCCGGGCTTCCATTCCGGCACCGTGCCCAAGGCCTGGTCCAAGCTGCGCCACGCGGACAAGCTCCAGGCCCGGGGCCGGTCCGACGGTCGCCATCGGGTCAAGGCCCTGGGGCAACTGCACCACGTGGAAGATGACCTGCGTCACTTCTCCGAGCATGGCCTGTTGGCCTGGTTGGCCGCGAGCGGAGCCTGGTCGGAGCCGCCGCTCCGTCTGCATGGAATCCAGTTGGCTGCGAACGGCGTCCGCTTCGTCTTCAACGCCGGCGATCAAACCGAACTCGCGCTCTGCTTCGTCGAACAGCAGGGCGTGGTTCTGATCACGGAGGAGGCCGGGGACTGGATGACCAATCTGACGGATGAGCAGTGCGAGGTCTGGAGGCGAGCCCTGGCCGGATTCGCCTGCCGAGCGGGAGCGGAGTTTTGCCTGTGGCGTCGAGATGAGGAACTGGTCGAGTTGATCTGGCCCACGGCAGCGGGGCTGGAAGTCTGGCCACCAGACGGCACTGAACCCGCCCAGCGGCTGCCCTGGGAGTGCGCCGATGAAGCCGCCGAGGCAGCGG
>CALLZJ010000349.1 GCA_937858435.1 uncultured bacterium | reverse complement strand
GGGGCTGGATGATCTCGTTGGCGGGATTCGAGCCGTTGGGGTTGTTCCGGGTGAGCTCGACCTCGTTGCCCTCGATCGTGAGCTTGTTGTCCGGGTAGCCACGCACGTCGATCCCGACCCGCGAGAAGCGGATGTCGGCATATTCAATCAGCGTGCCGTCCTGGAGCAGAGCCACGGTCTGAGGTGTGCCGGGGATCAGGCTGTGCAGGCCAGCCGGCAGGATGACGTCCTGGTAGCTGGTCTGGCCCGGCAGGTAGGCCGGTCCCTCGTCGCCCAGCGTGTAGGGATTGATGTCGGCATACCGCTGCACGATCTGGCCGTTGGCTTGCTGGGTGACCACGACCGTCTTGGAGAAGTTGGCGCCCGGGTGAATCTGGATGCCGGTCCAGCTTCCCGGAATGCCGATGGTCAGGCCGCCGCCCGAAGTCGTCGCCTTGTTGAAGGCCTCGGTGCCGATCGGTCCCGCACCCACTGAGAAGTCGGTGATGGAGGTCATGATGACCGGAGCGCTGCTCTGGCCGAGCACCCGCAGTGTGCCGCCCAGGCCCGTGCCCCGCGTGTTGAGGCCCGCGCCCGACGTCGAGATCGGCGTGCCCTTGGGGACGAAGCCGTCGATCACCGCGCCGCCGGGGCTCTGCTGGACGCCGCCAAACCCGGGGCGTACCGCGCCCACGGCGAAGCCCGTGTCGGCGCTCATGGCTTTCATGACGATGGACTCGGCGGCCTCGACAAAGTAGAGGTCGTCGATGGCGATCGTGTCGCGCGGCAAGGCGCTGCTCTGGAAGTTCAGCGTGAAGTTCTGGAGCGTGCCGGAGAAGGTACCCTGGTTCTGAATAATCACGGTCCAGTTGCCGCTGGAGTTCTGGCCGTTGATGGCGCTGAGAGCCGTGCTCGGCTGATAGACGCCGATGTAAGGGGCCACGCCGCTGTTGATGCTGACGGGGCCGTTGTCGTCGAAGTAAGTGCCCGTGAAGTTCGCCCCAGCCGTGCCCGCACCGCCGGGCCGATTCGCCAGGGTAATCTGCGTGCCCGTCGGGCTCTGCAACCGCACGATCAGATCGCTCACTCGGGCATGGGTCAGGTTCAGCGCCACGCCGAGCTTGTCGATGTTGAAGTTGGGCCCGATGGCCAAGGGCACGTTGATCGTGGCGCCCGCACCGAAGTTCACCGGCGCTCCGGTGTAGCTGAACATGCCGCCTTCGGAGTCGTTGGCATCTTCAATGATGCGCACCTGGTAGATCGGCGTGGAGCTCACCCGACCGACGAACGAGCGGTTCGTGCCCGGTGCCGAGACGGGGAGCGGCATCGTGTCGATGACCGTCCCGTTCGCGGCGATGAACTGGATCTGTTCGTTCGGGCTGGTGCTGCTATTGCCGATGACCCAGAAGCCGACAGCCGACACGCCATTGTGGAACGTGAGCGTCATCGAGCCATTGCCGGTGGCGTTGGTGTTGGCCAGCACGTTGGCGCCGGAGACCGGCGGACCTAGCGGGTCATTGTCCGTGCCGTAGTTGCCGCGGGTGTAGAAAGGCTTGAGGGCCTGGATGGCACCCGTGGTGAAGTCGACGCCCCAGTCGCGCCATTCGTTGCCGTAGAGAACCACGGCGTTGGGATCGTTCTGCTGATTCGGCGGCAGCGTCGTGTTCCGGGCCGTCGTTTCGAAGTCGATGTGGTAGTAGAACAGGCCGCTATCCACCAGCGAGCCGTTCCGCGAGCGCGGCCCGCGCTCCAGCGGTATGTTGATGTTGCCCGGCAAGCGCTGCACCAGCCCGGTCGCCAAGAAGGCGTTGAAGGCCTGCACGTCCGACTGGGAGAGGGTCCGCTGGTAGCGGTCCATGTAGCCGCCGTTCGTGGCCGTGGGGGCCACGCCGCGCCGACTTTGGATCTGGAAGGCCTGATCGACGAAGACGGACAGGAACTGGCCGTCCAAGGCGTAGACCACGTCGGTATCGTCGAGGTAGCCGCCGCCCAGCGGCAGATTCTGGTAGCTGATCGCGCCCGGGAGGAACTCGAGGAAGGTCTGGACGTAGACGGCATTGAGGCCGTTGTCGCGGATCACGTTGCGACGGAAGTGGACGCCGTAGCCGCCATCCGGGCTCTGCCGTTCGTGGAAGGCGAGCGGGTCGGCCTGGATGGCCTTGCCCTGATTGTTGTGGATGAAGTTGTCGATGATCGTGATGTCGCCCATCCGCGCGTCGCGGACGCCCAGGATCGTGCTGTTCGCAGCGATGTCGAGGGCCGGCGAATCGTAGAAGGTCCCAAATTCCGAACCGGTGAAGGTCCGGGTGATCTCGGTGTTGGCGATCCGGACGTACTGGATCGGTCCCGGGGACAGATCGCGGCTGAAGACCTGGATGGCTGGCACGTTGACAAAGTTGCCCACGATGGGGATGAGGCCGCCACCGAACCGGACGACGGCGAAGTCGATGTTGCCGTCGGCGATGCGGATGCCGCCCCAGTCACCGGGCTGCGGCGTGGTCAGGTTGCCGTCGTTGTTGGTGTCGGCCGAACCGTTGTTGTAGAACTGGTGCAGGATCGTGCCGGGCAGGAAGATGTTGTCGTCGGCCAGCGAGGTGAAGAGCACCGGCCGCTCGGGCAGACCGTTGACGATGAGCCGGCCGCGGGTCGTCTGCGTGACGTCGGCCAGGTCGGCCATGTCGAAGTTCACCCGCTGCGACTTGATCACCATCGCGGGGTCGATGGTCAGGGTGACGCCGTTCTGAACTACCAGCCGGTTGGTCAAGACGTAAGGCACGCCAACGTCGTCCCAACGGGCATCCTGGTCGAGCTGAATGACCTGGCCGAACCGCGGGCTGGCCGGGTTGGTGTCGAACGGAATGAAGATGAACGCGCCGTTGATCGTGTTGTTCTGGAAAGTGAGCGGTTGGGGGCCGACGCCGTTGGCATTGGTCGCGTTGAAGCCAAGGTCAGGGCCTCGGCCGGCGGTGGAGAGCAAGTTGACGTCGAGGGCGCGGCCGCCATGGCGGAAAATCGTGTTCCACACGCGCACCTGGTTGCGGGCGCCGGTGTTCACGTCGGCTTCCATGCGAATGCCGGCGAATTCGGTCTCGAAGCCCGTCACCTGGTCGAACATCGAGGCGCCGGTGTAGCGAATGTCGGCCCAGTTCACCAGCGCGCCGACGGCGGAGTTGTCGAGACCCTGGCTGGCGGCTTGAGCCCGGAAGCGGATGCCACCCCAGTCGGCCCGGTTCGGCAGATTGATGTTGCCGTCGCCGTTCGTGTCGCCGCCCGCGGTGTCGTCCACGAAGGAGGTGAAAATGACGGGGTGCGTCGACTGACCCTCGACCCGCAAGGTCGCGCCCCGGCCCACGTCAATGATGTTGTTCTGCATCTTGACGATCACCGAAGCCGGCGCGCCTGGGTTGGACAGCAGGGACTGCGCCCGGAAGATGACCGTCAGGTCGTTGCCGACAATGCCGTTGTCGCTGATGACCATGTTGCCGTCGGGAATGCCGTTCCCGTCGGCATCGCCCTCGGCCGTCCACACGTAAACGTGGGCGGGATTGCCCGAATTGTTGCCGTGAACGATGACCGTGTCCGCCCCGGGATTGGCGTTGGCCGTCTGGATGGCGGTCTGCAGGTACTTGAACGGATTGCCAACCGAACCGTCGCCCGCATTCGGGTTGGTGATGTCGACGAAGTAGATCGCCGGCACGACCCGGTCTTCCAGTTCCTCCACGAAGGGGCGGAGCCGCGAGGGCCGACGTTCCGCCTTGCTCGGCCGATCAGCGTGGCGAGCTTTCTTTGACGACTTGGCGGAGCGGCCGAACAGGGACAACGGCAGAAACATGGACTCTTCTCCTTCGCGGGAAGGGCTTTAGGTCAAATCAGCCAGGCTCCGCCCGGCAAATGGACGATGGACCCCTCAACCTATAAAGCTGGGACAACATACCCCGTCACCGGGAACTTGCCAAGTCCAACCTCCGGCAAACTCTCTCACCTGCCAGGTTTGCCGCCATAGGGCCCTCTTAGTCCCGGGGATCGACTCAGGCCGCAAACTCCAGGGACCTCTCCAGTTTACGCCCAGAAGGCAGCGATCCAAGGGATTACGAGGGTTCGGGCCTGCGGATAAGACGTGACCCGATTTCCTCAAGTTCCCGAGAGTTCCAGATTTCCTTAGGAATGAACCCCGCACCCCTGGAAGAGGACCGACTCTCATAGCCTTCGAGTCCCAACCCATGCCGCCAAGCCCTGAGCCGCTGCCATACCGTTCCGAGTTCCTCATCCGCTGGTTCGTCTGGTACGTCCGTCGATACCAGCTTCGGCCGGCCTTCACAGCGGTCCGCCTGGCCTGCGACGGCAATCCGCAGCCACTCCCACCTGGCGCGCCGCTGGTCGTCGCTCTCAATCACGCTTCCTGGTGGGACCCTCTCATTTGTGTCGTGCCCATGGACATGTTTCCGGGACGCCGGCATTTTGCCCCGATCGACGCCGCCATGCTCGAGAAGTACGGCCTCTTCAAGAAACTCGGCTTCTTTGGCGTCGAACAAGGCAGCGCTCGGGGGGCGGCACGCTTCCTCAAGACGAGCCAGGCCATCCTCGCTCAGCCCGATACGGCTCTGTGGATCACGGCCCAGGGTACCTTTGCTGACGTCCGGACCCGGCCGGTCGTCCTGCGGCCCGGGCTTGGGCATCTGCTCCATCGCCAGCCTGGGGTTCACGTGTTGCCGCTGGCCATGGAGTACACCTTTTGGAACGAGAAGCGTCCCGAGGTGTTGTTGCGGTTTGGCACGCCAGTGGTCTCCACGGGTCGCGAGCAGTCGGCGGAGTATTGGACGAACCAAGTCGCCTCTGCCTTGACCGAAGCCCTCGATCAACTGGCGACAGCGGCCCAGTCACGCGACCCCGGTCGGTTCCGCACGCTTTGGACGGGGACGCGCGGCATCAGCGGCGTCTACGATGCCTGGCGGCGCCTGACCCACCGCTTCCGCGGCCAGCGCTTCGAGCCCGGCCATGCCCCGGAACCTGCGGACTCCGAGTAGACCGTGGCCAAGGCGGCTTTGACTTGCAGACCGGTTGCGGCCCGGTCACAATGCGAAAGGTAGTCGTGGTTCGCAGCGGTGCCAACCCCGCTCGCATCCAATGACTCGCACTCGAAACAGGAGGAAGTAGCATGGTTACGTCGCGCTCCATGCGTTGGTTGGTGGTTTTGTTTGCCTCCGTTAGTCTGGCGCCCGCCTTACCGGGTGCCGATGAGCAGTCTGGGGCAGGTTTGCCGCGTGGCCGAGTCGAAGGGCGCGCCCTCGACTCCATCACTGGCGCACCCTTGGCTGGCGCCCGCATAACAGTCTTGGCTTTCGGCCTACCCCCCGACCAGCGTAAGTTCGAAGCGGTCAGTGATGGTGACGGGCGTTACTCGTTGGAGATTCCCTTGGGCCACGCCCAGTTCTGGGGCGTGGAACCACCGCCGGGATACTACATACACGAAGCCAGCACTCGCGATCGCTTCGCCACGACATCGAATCAGCCACTCCAAAGCCGCGACTTCAAGTTTCACTCGGGGATGTCCTGGCGGGTGGAACTCAAGGGGGTGACCATTGAAAACGGGGAGGTGCCCATCTTCCTGGCCTATCGCGCGACTCGCGCTCCGCAGGGTGCCATGCTCTTGGCTGGACCACAGGAGCGCATGAGTTCCCGAGGCAATGAGGCGGGCACGGGGATTTTGACCGTGCCCCTGGCTGGCGGTGATTTCGAGTTTCTCGCGCGTACATGGAGGCCTCTCGTCGGCCAGGAGATTCCCAATGCCAAGGTCACGGTTGACGCTGAGTTCGATCCCAAACGCGTCATCGGCCAGGAAGTGCTTCATTCGGACGGCCAGGGTTTCAAGCTGACCGATGCCGCGGGCCGGACGGCCACCGTGGAGGGGGCCGAAGTCGTCGTCGAGAATGGCCAAGCGATCATGCGTTTCACGCCCCGGCCAGCGGCAGCCAAGGGTCCCGAGCGCAAACCCATCACGTTCCGGGCCCGAGCAGTGGATGAAAAGGGCATGCCCTTGGCAGGAGTCCGGTTCAAGGCCGCGTTTTCAAGACTTGGGAGCGGCAGCGTGCCCTACGACTGGCCCGGCGACGCCGAGGGCAAGCTGGAACTCAAGGATCAGAAGCTGCACGAGGGTGCCTTCATGCCGAAGACGGAGGTTTACCTGCTCGTCGTGAAGCCTGGTTACCACGGCGTGGAAACCAAACGGCTCGACATGGCTGGGGTCATGGAGGAAGGCGTGGCGGATTTCGACACCGTGACCTTACGGCCCGGCCAGGTCTTGCGCGGCCGCGTCGTCAACGAAGCTGGTGAACCCTGCGTCGGCGCTGTGGTGACGAACGCGACGAACTACTTCCTCTACCATCACCTGCAGTGCCGGACGGACGCCGAGGGCAGATTCACCATGCCGGGCCTGACGTTCTCCACCCAACGATTGGAAGCTCAGTTCGGCGAGCAGTCGGGCCACACGGAGTATGCCTTCGACGCCAACAGCGCGGAGTGCGTCGTCACGGTCAAGGCCAGGCCGAAGATGGGTCGCCGCGAAGTGCCGCCCACACGTCAGCCTGAACGACCAGCTCCCAAGCCAAGTGTGGCAGAGAAGGAATGGGACCTGACCCCGCCGCGTAAGGAGCCTGTCTACCAGCACAAGCCCGTCTACGCCCTGCTGCTTTTCGGATCGGATTGCTCCCAGCGCGTGTGGGTGGTCCTCGATGGCCAGACGCTCTACGTCGACTGCAATGGGAACGGCGACCTAACCGAAGAAGGCAAGCGCTTTGAGCCGATCCCTGAGCCGAACATCTTGCTGGGGAATCCGGGCATGTACTCGAGTCTGGGGGTCTACGAGTTCACCGTGAGGATGCCGACAGGGGAGGCTACCGAGTTTCAGCTCATTCGCTGGGTTCGAGCGGAGGACTACGAGCCGATCGATACCTTCGAGAAGCGCATGATGGCCGAGCAGAAGAAGCTGGGGTACGAACGGGCCTTGCTCACACGGAAAGGGGGAAGGGGCGGCGGTGCCGCACTGTGCATGATGCCTCGGCCTGCCGACGCGTCCGTCAGTCCCTTTGATGGACCCCTGACGATGGTAGTCAGGTCGCCTGACCATCAGGTCTTACAGCGCGGGGCCGGGGGCTGCCAGCTCTCCTTCTCGATTGTCTTCCCAGGCCGGGCCGCTCGAGGCATCGACCGTCCCCACCACACCCGACTCGCGATATCGGAAGTCCCGGAAGGGGCCTACTTGGAAGTCGAGATCGAGTATCCCGCCAAGTCGGCCAGCGAGCTTCCGCCCCGCCGTAAGTTCACGCTCAAGGAGCGGTGCTGCGGCGATTCGTTCTACGGCACGGTGTCCATACCGGATGAAGCGGGACCTGGCGTGGCCAAGGTGGCCGTCCGCCTGGTGGGCTGGCCCGAGCGCCCCGCCAAACCCGCGCTGGTCGAAGTTCCCATCGACGAGGAGGACTAAGCAAGGGGCAGGGGGTTCACGGCAAGTCACGGTCGAGCCGTGAACCCCTTCTTGCCCCTCGGTTTTGCCCCGCGCTGGATTCTGCTGGTACGGCGTGGCCGAAGCGTGGATAATCATCTCGGCCCGAACGCGGGGCCGGGGAACGCCTATTGGCCATGGGGCCGCTGCCGATCATGCCCGTACCAATTTCGCCGTCGGAGATGGAAGGTTCGTTGTGGACGCCGCCGCCCACTGAGCGGACCTATCGCCTGTCCCGCGATCCGAACATCTGGCTGCTCATCTTGCTCGCCCTCTATGCCGGGCTGAACGGGTTGCTCGTCCAACTCGGGCGGGCCGGTTTGCTGCCCGCTGGGGATACGGTTCGGCTGCTAATGGCCTTTGTCGGACCGCCCCTGTTGCTCCTGGCGGTGATCCTGCTGCAGTGGCGCAGACGCTGCTTCCACCACCCGGTGCTCATGGTGGTGTTCGTGACGCTCACGCTGCTGTTTGTCATCAATGTCAATCTCCCCGCGGCCAAGTGAGCGTCATGCCTCCACCACGAATCGGCGACGGACAGGGCAAACGCATGCTGAAGACGGTCGAGCCTGCCTCGACCCTGAGTGCCGTCGAGCGGCTGGCCGCGCCCCCAGCCGTACGGTCTTGGAGCGACATCCTCCGGCAACTGCCCCGTCCTACTCAGGAAGGGATCATTTGGATGGTGCTCGCCACCTTCCTGATGTTCCTGCGGGCCTTCAATCTCGTCACGCTCATCGCTAGCTTCATGTTCGGCGCCGCTCTGATTAACTGGCTGGCCTTGCTCATGCGGTCGCGGCTGGGGCAGCTCGTGGTGCGGCGCTCGCATGACGGCCCCGTCTTCGCAGATCAGCCCTGTCTGGTCGGCATTGAAGTTACCAACCCAACCCAGTGGACGCAGGTGGGACTGGGATTTCGGGACGAGGGCAGCCGGCACGAGCACGTTTGGGGAATTCCCATCCTGTGGGCTGGGGAGAGCCGAACGAGTTGGTTCCAGCTCTCCCTGCCGCGCCGGGGTGTCTACCGCTGGTTCAAGCTGGAACTAACCTGCCGCTATCCCTTCGGGCTCTTTCGCCGGCGGGTGCGGTTGGACCAGCCCCATGAGGTGATCGTGCTGCCGTCCCTGGGAGAACTCCATCGGGGTCGGCTGCGGCAGCTCATGAATCCGCCTCCCCGCCCCACACCGCAGCCGCGGCGCCGCCTGAGTCGGCGGTCGCTGGCTCCCGCGGACTTTTATGGAGTGCGCGACTTTCGACCCGGAGATAGCCCGCGCTGGATTCACTGGCGCACGACCGCGCGCATGGGGACGCCCATGGTGCGGGAGTTCGAGGAGACGCCGCTGGAGCATCTCCTGGTCGTGGTCGATCCCTGGCTGCCCGACTCCGGACGGCTCCTGCGTGAGCGGTGCCGGGACCTCGAGGAGGTACGGCAGCAAGAGAAAGAGAGCGTCGAGAAACTTGGCGAGCGGGGCGCAGCCATGCGCCGTCGCCGCGAGGGAGGCGATGAGGCGCTGACGTCCGTGCAGGCACCCCTGGAGAACCTGGAGCGGGCTCTGAGCCTGGCGGCGACCCTTTGCTGGACCTGGCATCAACAGGTCGGCACCGACCTGGCCTTGGCCGTGGTGGACGAGAAAGGCGCCAGTGTGGAGTTCACCGGCGGCGTCCGCGGAGTGATCCCGCTCCTGGAGACCTTGGCCCGGGTGGAGGGGGGGCGGAATCTGGACATTGACGATCTCGTGGATCGCCTCACCGAGTCCTGGCTGCCCCAAGGGGCCATCGTCGTGGTGTCGACGCGCTCCAGTCCGCTGGCCGACCTCCTCGGTGCGGCCTTGCGGCGGTCGGCGGCACTGCTTGACGTGTCGGACCCGATTTCGCACGAGTACTTCCGCACCAGCGCGCGAGCTTGGGTCGATTAAGACGCACCGCTGCCGTGGCCCCCGACCGGTGGGAGAGATGACATGGTGCCCCTGTCCGTTCTGTTTCGATTCAGCCTCTATCTGAGCCTGTTCGTATCGACCGCCACGCTTGGCTACGCGGAATTGATTCCTTTACCGGAAACGGGCCCCTTCTATGTGGTCATTGGCCTGGTCCTACTCCTGGCGGCCCGGCTCGAGCGGCGGCTAACGCTGTCGATCCAGTGGTCGAACGTGGTGGGGGCCGCCATCATCGCCGGGTTTGGAATCTGGGTCGTGCTCTCCTATCGCAAGGGCTTTCGCTCGACGATCGAGGAGGCGGCCGAACTCGAGTTTGCCCGCTGGCTGTTGCCCCATGGCGGGCCCCTGCTGAGCGTGCTCCTGGTGGTCAAGCTCCTGCGGCCCAAGGGCATTCGCGACTACTGGATGTTGCACCTCTTGGGCCTCATGCAAGTCGTGCTCGCCAGCGTACTGGCCATGTCCAACAAGCTCGATCGGGACGCTCCCTTGTTCCCGCTCATGGTGCTGGTCTACTTCCTGAGCTTCGTCTGGGTGTTGCTCAATTTCACGCTCTACTTCGACGGCGTGCCGGACCGTCTGACCATCTTGCCATCCCCCAGTGGCGGCTGGCGCCAGGGCGTGCCCCCGCAGGAGACGATCACGCGCCCCCGGCTAAGGCCCGTCCTGGGGTGGTTCCTGGCTTCGCTGCTACTCGGACTGGTGCTCTTTTTCGTCGTGCCGCGAGGCAGCGACGGCATGGGAACGGGCCTCAGGCCCACTTCAAGCCGAGTCGGCTTCAAACCCTCGGTCGATCTCACCACCGAAGGCCCCCTCGGCAATAGCGAGGAGCGCGTCTTTCGAGTTTCGGCCCAGGATTCCTTGGGGCAGGAAGTGCGCCTGTTGCCCGATCTGCGCTGGCGGGGCGTTGTTTGCTCGAAGTACGCGGAAGGACTCTGGAGCATCACGGGTCGCGACAGCATGGGGATTAACACCCGCGAGGTCTTCAAGACCGCGAGTGCACCACCGGCCGGCATGTGGCGCCTGTCCTACACCATGGACGTGCGTCGAGTGCGGACGGCGGGCGATCTGCGTGAACGTGAGATGGGCGAGTCGAGTCCGGGCCAGACGACGATCTTCCTCATGGAGACGCTCCGGCTGCGTGGCCGGCCGGGCGAGGCCGTCGGCTATCCCCGGGTGCGGATCCCCGACGATGCCCCCCGGGCCGACCGAGCCGCGGAGAATATCACTCCGTACGGCCGGACCTGGGTCGGCGGCATCGGCTTCAACATCAGCACGCAGCAGGGGGCCTTGTGGGCCATGTTGCCCCCGCTACGCCCCGCGCGTGATCTCTACTACGAACAAGAAATCGCGATTGGCGACGTCAATCTGACCGAGTGGGATGAGATGTTGCCTTTGCCCCGGTTTGGCGATTCGAGCCCCTTCGACAGCTACCTGTTCGGCGAACATCCCACCCTGCTCCAGGTTCCGGACGGACTGCAGCGCTCAGGCCACCTCAAGCGCATCAGCGATGAACTCCTGCGGGCCGAGGGTGTCCCTCCCGATGCGAGTCCCCAGCAGAAGGCCAAGGCGCTTGAACGGGCCCTCGGTCAGAGCGACCGGTTTGCCTACAGCTCCTTCCGCCGTCGTCAGGATACGCAGCTCGATCCCAATGAAGACTTCCTCCTGAACGTCAAGTCAGGCCACTGCGAGCGCTTTGCCTCGGCCCTGGCGCTCATGCTACGGGTACAGGGCATACCGTCCCGGCTGGTGATCGGCTTCCGGGGTGGCGATTGGAACAACCCCGGCCGCTACCTCGAAGTCCGGGAACTTCACGCCCATGCCTGGGTGGAGGCCGCCATCGAACTCGAGACCACCCGGACCGCGGCGAATCTGCCCCGGCGCGTTCGCTGGCTCAGCCTGGACCCCACGCCCGGCAACGAAGACCTGGCCAATCGTGAGCAGGGCTTCTTCATCCAGAATCTCTCCTTCGCCAAGATGATCTGGGAGTTTTTCATCCTCGACTTCTCGGGCGACATGCAGCGGCGGCAGTTTCTCCAGCGGCTCGACTTCCTGGGGCTGCATACCTTCGCCGAGTGGATCGCCAGCCTGGGCTGGATTGGCGTCCTGCTGGTGATCGCGCTGTTTATCGCTTGTTCGGCCTTGGCTTTCCTGTTGGTCTGGCTCCTCCGCGTCCTGCGTGAACGTTGGCGCGCGCAGCGTACCCTGTCCCGCCTCCGGAGCCTGGTCATTCCGTTCTACCAGCGGCTGCTGGATTGGCTGGCCCGTCGGCGGCTGGTGCCGCGCCCCGCCCAGACGGCTGCCGAGTTGGCCGCTCGGGCCCGGGAGCAGTTGCTCGATGACCCGGCGACGGCTCCCGTGGCAGAAGTACCCGCCCGGGTTGTAGATCACTACTATGCCGTTCGCTTCGGGGCCGCGTCCATGCCCGAGCAATCGGCCGCTGCCGAAGCCGAGATGAAGCGACTGGAAGGTCTGCGCTAGCCACGGGAGTTTGCCATGAGCCATGCTGCCCTCATGTCCCCGGCCGATACCGGCCTGCTCGTGATTGACGTGCAGGAGAAGCTGATGCCGCTCATCCCCCGGCGGGCGCCGATCATCGCCAACATCGCCTTCTTGCTTGAAGTGGCTCAGATCGTGAATCTGCCCGTGCAAGCCACCGAGCAATATCCCCGCGGCCTGGGGCCCACCGTGCCGGCTCTGGCCGACAAGCTTCCCCCGCGCGCGGAGAAGGTCGAGTTCAGTTGTGGAGCGGTCCGGAGCGTCATTGAGACCTTCCATCGCGAGGCTCGGCCGAAGGTGCTCGTGGTGGGCATCGAGTCGCATGTCTGTGTAATGCAGACCGCGCTGGACCTCCTGGCCGAAGGCTTCCGGGTCTACATCGCCGCCGACGCGGTGGGCTCCCGTCACGAACTGGATCACAAGTACGCCCTCAAGCGGCTAGCCCAGGCCGGGGCGATCTTGACCACGGTGGAGACGGCGGCGTTCGAGTGGATCGGCAAGGCCGGCACGCCCGAGTTCAAGTCGCTCAGCCGCCTGGTGCAGGAGCGCGATCGCACCATGGGGTCATGATCAAATTGTCATTCTCTTCGTTCGCCACAATCGAGCGGCCACGGTGTTAGTAGCTCAGAGGCTGACAAGGCGTTGGCCCATTCACGAGATGAGGAGACCGTCATGAGTGCCCCCCTCTTGATCCCCTCGCGCCGGCTGTTCCTGGGAGCCATGGCCTCGGCCCTGGCGACTCCGGCCTTCGCCCGGGCCGACGACCTGTTCCTCACCCCCCGCCTGACGGAGGGGCCCTTCTATCCCGATCGGTTACCGCTCGACACCGACAACGACTTGCTCATCATCAACGGTCGGCCCAGCAAGGCACTGGGTACGATCACCCACTTGACCGGCCGGGTGCTCGATCGGTCCGGCCGTCCCGTGCGGAACGCTCTGGTCGAAATCTGGCAGGTGGACAACAGCGGGGCTTACCTCCATAGTGGTTCGGCCAACCGCGAGAGCAGTGACACCAACTTCCAAGGTTTCGGCCGCTTCCTGACGTCGTCGACAGGCGAGTACTACTTCCGCACGATCAAGCCGGTCCCGTACCCGGGCCGGGCGCCGCACATTCACTTCAAGGTGGTGCGAGGCGGCCGGGACATCCTGGTGACCCAGTGTCACATCAAGGGCGACCCGCGGAATGAGCGGGACGGAGTGTTGCGTGGCCTGCGGGACAGCAAGGCTCGTGAGGCCGTGATGGTCGACTTTGTGCCCATTAAGGAATCAAAGGTGGGTGAAGTGTCGGCTCACTTCGACATCATCCTGGGAGTGACGCCCGAAACGGAGTAAGACGCATGGCGGGAAGTGCTCACAGGGTCAGATGGGGGTTCCGTGCAGCCCGATGCGGCTGGGCCACAATGTTGGCACTGTTGGGAATCGGCCTGGCGGGGGCGCTGGCCAGCGCGGCCGCTTTCCCAGATCCGCCCCTGGACCTCCTGGTCGTGGACGCCCGGATTTGGACGGGCCAAGCTGAGCAACCGTGGGCCGAGGCCATGGGGGTCCGCCAGGGGCGGATCGTGTGGGTGGGGGCCAAGCCCGAACCGCTCCCGGCCGCACAGCGGACCCTGGCCGGCGCCCAACGACTGATTGTGCCGGGCTTCTACGACGCCCACGTCCACCTGGTCGGTGCCGGACTCGGCCTGGCGCGAGTGCAGCTCAAGGATGCCGCCGACGCCGCCGAGTTCGCCAAGCGGCTGCGGGAGTTCGACGCCCGGTTGCCACGCGACCGTTGGCTGCTCGGCGGTCGCTGGGACCATGACCGCACTTTCGGCGGCGAACTTCCCACCGCTGCCCAGCTTGACGCCATCGTGCCCCATCGGCCAGTCTTCCTGCATCGCTACGACGGCCCTAGCGGCGTCGCCAATTCGCAAGCCCTCAAGCTGAAACTCCGAACCCGCCGGGCGGCGAGATCGTCCGGGGCCCCGATGGCCGCACGCCGACGGGCGTGCTGCGTAACAACGCCAAGGCCCTGGTTGAAAAGCTCATTCCGCCTCCCGACGCCGAGGAGATTGCCGAGGCCTTGACCGCAGCCATGCAGGAAGTGCGGGCGGCCGGCGTCACCAGCGTTGAAGACATGGATGGCAGTTCGCCGTCTGTCCGGCGTCGGCACTTTGCCTTACTGCAACAGTTCGAACGCCAGGACCGCTTGACCTGCCGCGTCAGCCTGCGCTGGCCGCTCTCCGATCATGCGGAACTCAGCCGGCTGGGGGTGACGTTTCCCTTCGGTTCGGACTTTGTCCGGATCGGCGGGCTCAAGGGCTACGCGGACGGTTCCCTCGGTTCCAGTTCGGCTCGGATGTTCGCTCCGTACGTGCATGAGCCCAGCCAGCGGGGAGTGTGGGTAACGCCGCCGGGCCGGATGGAGACGTTAATCGAGGAAGCCGACGCCTCCGGTCTGAACATCACCGTGCACTGTATCGGCGACGAAGCGAACGCCGTGCTGCTCGACCTGTATGCCGGGGCGGCGGTGAAGAACCGGCCCCGCGACCGCCGCTTCCGCATCGAACATGCCCAGATACTGCGGCGTGAGGACTACAGCCGGTTCGCCGCGGGCAAGGTGATTGCTTCGATGCAGCCCTACCACATCATCGACGACGGCCGTTGGGCAGAGGGGCGAATCGGCCGGGAACGCTGTGCCGCGGGCTATGCCTGCCGCTCCCTGGTCGCCGTTGGCGCGCTCGGTGATCAGCGTGACCGCCGCGGGCGCGGCCGTGGCTTTCGGTCCCGCCTGCCCCGTGGCTCCGCTCTGCCCGTTGCAAGGAATCGCTGCCGCGGTCCACCGCCGCACCTTGGATGGCGCCCATCCGCTGGGCTGGATTCCCGAGCAGAAGATCACCGTGGCCGAAGCACTCAGGGCCTACACCTGGGGCTCGGCCTTCGCCGCGGGAGTGGAGCGGGTCCAAGGCACCCTCGCACCGGGCTTTCTGGCGGATTTCGTCCTGCTTGACCGCAACGTCCTGGACCCCAGTGAGGTAGATCGGAA
>CALLZJ010000348.1 GCA_937858435.1 uncultured bacterium | reverse complement strand
CCCGGGGCAGCGCCCGAACGCCACATCGAGCCGATGGTCTACGAGGAAGTCAAGCCCACGGTGCGGAGCTACAAGTAAACCCCTTGGCCGCGGACGCCCCCGTCCGGAGTCTCTCAGGCGACAACAGGTAAAGGCCCGTTCATGAACTTCACCTTGCACGTTTGGCGTCAGGCGGGACCGAACAGTCCTGGCGCGATGAAGACCTATCCGGTGAAGGACGCCAATCCCAACATGTCCTTCCTGGAGATGATCGACGTCCTCAACGACGAACTCGTCGCCCGGGGCGAGGAAGCGATCGCCATGGAGTACGACTGCCGCGAGGGCATTTGCGGAACGTGCGGGGTCGTGATCAACGGCCGGCCCCACGGTCCGCACCGCGGCCGTACCACCTGCCAGGTCTACATGCGCGACTTCGCCGACGGCGACGACCTCTACGTCGAGCCGTGGCGCGCCACGGGCTTCCCGGTGCTCAAGGACTGCGTCGTCGATCGGGCGGCCTTCGATCGGATCATCCAGGCGGGCGGCTTTGTCTCCGTGAACACGGGCAATGCCGTCGACGGCAATTCGATCCCGGTCTCGAAGGTCGACGCGACCCGGGCCATGGATGCGGCCGCCTGCATCGGTTGCGGGGCGTGCGTGGCCGCTTGCAAGAACGCATCGGCCATGCTCTTCGTGGCCGCCAAGACCTCCCACCTGGGCACACTGCCCCAGGGAAAGCCCGAGCGGTTTGAGCGCGTCCGGAAGATGGTCCACACGATGGATGCCGAGGGCTTCGGCACCTGCACCAACCAGGGCGAGTGCGAGGCCGCCTGCCCGAAGGAAATCAGTATCGACTTCATTGCCCAAATGAATCGCGACTACCTCCGGGCCTCCCTCTTCGGCGTCTCGGCCGAGGAGAAGGGCGGCGCCGGCTAGCCCCAAGCTGTGGCGGAGACCCAACGATGGACGCACCCCTGGTCGGCATCATCATGGGCTCCACGTCCGACTGGGAGACGATGCGGCACGCCGCCGAGAAGCTCACTGAGATCGGCGTGCCCCACGAGGTTAGGGTCGTCTCCGCGCACCGCACCCCCGATCTGCTTTTCGAGTATGCCAGCACGGCCCGCTCCCGGGGGCTGGAAGTCATCATCGCCGGGGCCGGCGGGGCGGCCCACCTCCCGGGCATGACCTCCGCCAAGACTTCGCTGCCGGTGCTCGGCGTGCCCGTTCCCAGCCAGGCACTCTCGGGGCTGGATTCGCTGCTTTCCATCGTGCAGATGCCTGGGGGAGTGCCGGTCGGCACGCTGGCGATCGGCAAGGCCGGGGCCGTCAACGCCGCTCTCCTCGCCGTCGCCATCCTGGCGAACAAGCATGCCCGCTGGCTCGAGCCGCTGGAGACCCTGCGCCGCCAGCAGACCGAGGCGGTGCTGGCCCAACCCGATCCGCGGCCATAACAAGTCACCATGCCGCACTTGGGTATTCTCGGCGCCGGGCAGCTTGGGCGGATGCTGGCACTCGCCGGCTATCCGCTCGGGCTGCAGTTCCGCTTCTTCGACACCTCAGCCACCGCGACGGCGGGGCAGGTCGCCGAGCTGCGCGTCGGATCATTCAAGGACGAAGCAGCCTTGGCTGACTTCGCCACCGGCCTCGACCTGGTGACCCTTGAGTTTGAGAACGTCCCCGTCACAGCGGTCGAACTGCTGGCGCAGCGGCTACCCGTCTTCCCCCCGGCCCGGCTGCTGGCGACGGCTCAGGATCGGCTGGAAGAGAAACGTCGCTTCGCCCAGCTCGGCATCCCAACGCCGGACTTTCGGCCGGTCGAATCCCTGGCCAACCTCGAAGCCGCCGTGGCCGAACTCAAGCTGCCGGCCGTGCTCAAGACCCGCCGCTTCGGCTACGACGGCAAGGGCCAGGCGGTGCTCCGGGAGCCTGCCGATCTGAGCCCGGCCTTCGCTCGGCTTGGTGGCGTACCGCTGATACTCGAGGCCTTCGTCCCCTTCGACCGTGAGGTCTCGCTGCTCTTTGTCCAGGGGCGGGACGGTAGCCAGGCCGCTTATCCACTGGTGGAGAACGTGCATCGCCTGGGCATCCTGCGTTCGTCCCGAGCCCCGGCCCCCGGAACGACGCCCCAGCTTCAGGCCCTGGCCGAGGACTATGGCCAACGCCTGGCCCGAGAGCTGGGATGCGTCGGAGTCCTGGCCATCGAGTTCTTCCAGGTGGGGGACGGCCTGCTGGCCAACGAGATGGCACCACGCGTCCACAACTCCGGCCACTGGACTATAGAAGGAGCCGAGACGAGCCAATTTGCCAACCACTTGCGGGCCGTGCTCGGTTGGCCGCTCGGGACGACGGCGGCGCGCGGCGAAGTGCTCATGCTCAACTGCATTGGCCAGCTTCCCGAGCCGACCCAGTTGCTGGCCGAGCGTGGCGTCTACCTGCACGACTATGCCAAGGAAGCGCTACCGGGACGGAAGCTGGGCCACGTCACGATCGTGGCGGACTCGGAGGCTGAGCTTCGGGAACGGGCGGCGGCGGTCACGCCCTGGGTGGTGCCGCGGGAGGTGCCGACCTCAGCCGACTGAGCCAGGCTTCGGTTTCGGCCAGGAAGGTCTCCAGGGCGGCCTGGGCGCCCGCCAGGTCCCGCTCGACCTGGGCCCCCAGTGCGGCAGTCCGGTCGCCCCATTGCTCGAGTTCCGGGCAAGTCTCCAGGGTGCCAGCCAGCGCCGGGAGCGTCCCCGCTCCAGTCGTCTCTGCCTCGCGCACCCCGCACCGGGCCCGCACCTGGTCCAGATGGGCCAGGAACTCATCCACCATGTCCAGATCGACCAATACAGTCATGGCCGATCTGATACCCGGATTGCCGTCGCAGGGGAAGGCCAACGTCGCTGGGCAGCCCCGCAACGGAAGAATCAAACCAAAGGCCCACCCTCCGATGGGGAGGATGGGCCTGCGACGAATCGAGTGTGGGTGGCCGGGCTTCTGGGCCGAGCAAGCCTTAGCGGTCGTAGCGGGGGTGAGGCGTCCGGTGCGACGGGGGCGGCGTCGGGCTCATGTCCGACAGCCAGTCGTCTTCTTCCTCCCGTGCCTTTTCCAGGCCCGCCCGCTCGAGGAGCGAATGGCTCATCACATCCTCTTCCTCGAGCAACTCTTCCATGCGCTTGTCGGAAGGAATGTTGTACTTGATCGTGTACTTACGTTTGGCGAAGGAGAGTTCATCGCCGGGAATGAGCACCTTCTTCAGCACCCGCATGCCGTTGACCTTCGTGCCGTTGGTGCTGCCCTTGTCGTGGACATACCAGTAGCCGTCACGGAAGACCAGTTCGCTGTGGACGCTGGAGATGTTGGGGAACCGCAGGCAGATTTCACAGGATTCTCGGCGTCCCACGCTCATCACCTCACGATCCAAGGTGATGGAGTCGCCGCCGCCTGTGGGAACTAACTCCCCATGCGGTCGCATGACAGCCATGAGTCAAACCTCCCGAGTAGGCAACGAAGCATGAATAATTGCTCAAGTATAAGACAGATTGGCGGGGCAAGCCAAGCCGTTATGGCAAAAATGAGAACTTGACCCCACGGGGACGGGGTTGGGTCGTACGCCCTGGTCGCAGGCGGATGGGAGCGCTGGCGGGCCCCTACTTGCCTGCGGCAAGCCGTTCGAGGGTCGGCTCGGGGAGCCAGGCGTAGAGGAATGTGGGCAACTTGGAGCGGTCGATGCCCGGGATGCTCAGCGGCATGAGCGAGCTTTGCAACGGGGTATTGGGCACGATGGCATAGGGGGTGCGGGCGGATTCGCCGGGCCGCCGGAGCAGGACGAGCCGGGCTGCAGGCTGAGCGGCAAGCCGGCGGGCTGACTCGATGGCGACCTCCAACGGGGCCACCTGATCCACCAGCCCCAGTCCAAGGGCCTGCCGAGCGGTCATGATCCGGCCGTCAAAGGCCTCTTCCGCGATGGCGGACAGTCCCGGACGCTGCTCGCGGATGAGCGTCCGCAAGTGGTCGTGATATTCATCCGCCATCGCCTGGAGCATGGCCCGCGCTTCGGGGCTCATCGCCTTGGCTGGCGAGCCCATGTCGACGAGCGGCCCCGCCTTGACCGACTGCCCCACGACGTTGAAGGTGGCCATGAAATCCTGCAGGTTGTACAGGTTGAGCACGACGCCCAGCCCACCCACGATCGTGCCGCCCTGGGCGACGACGTGCTGGGCGCCGCTGGCCAAGGCGTAGCCGCCCCCGCACCCCAGGTCCATGAGGCACGCTACGACCGGCTTGCCCGTCCGTTGCCGAAAGGCCCGGAGATCGTGCACCATCATGTCGGTGGCAGCCACGCTGCCACCCGGTGAGTTGATCCGCAACACGACCGCGACCACCTCCGCGTCCGCCGCACACCGATCCAACTTCTCCCGGAACAGGGCGACCGGGTTCTCACCGTGTGAGTAAAGCCCCGTCTGATTGGCGTTGATCAAGAGTCCATCCACGTCGATCAGGGCGACGCGCGGGCCGAAGGTCGTGTGGGTGCCGGCCACGCCCGAACCACCTTCCGCCTCGACGAACTCGAGCGGCTCGGTCGAGCGGACCGCGGGCAGGTCGGCGGCGAAGGAGCCGCGCATGGGGCCATCCATGCGGACGCGATTGTCCGTCTCGACGCGGAACAGAGTCGGGCCGGCACAACCGACGAGGAAGAGTGCGATGCCGCAGATTGCCCAACGCATGCAGATTCGCCTCTTGCACCAGGTTTCGCGGCAGTCATCTGGCATAGGCCCCTGCCGCGACTTGCGATATAGTCCGCCGCGACGACCTGTCCAGGCGAGTTCTCCCGGGCCGGCGTCTGGGGCCAGTCGCGGCGACCACCGCGCGCCTGGCGTGTACACCTCATTTTCGGGACGTGTGTCGCCCCATGACTCTGTTCACTTTCGTACTCAAGAATCTGGCCCGCCGCCGGATTCGCACGGCCCTGACCTGCGTCGGCATCGCCGTCGCCAACGGTGCCGTGGTGGCCCTGGTGGGGATCGCCTCGGGCTTCGAACGCAACTTCATCGAAGTGTTCGAAGGCCGCGGCGTGGACCTCGTCGTCGTCGAAGGCGGCATCACCGAACAGCTCACCAGCAGCCTCGATGAGGGACTGGTGCCACGGATTCGCGAACTGCCCGGCGTTGCCCATGCCACCGGGATGCTCCTGGAAGTGCTCGCCTTCGAGCAGGAAGGGCTCGTGGGCGTCATGGTCCAAGGCTGGGCGCCGGAATGCGTGCTCTTCGAACACCTGCGAGTCTCCTCCGGCCGCACGCTGCAACCCGGCGACCAGCGGCAGGCGCTACTCGGTTCCATCCTGGCCCGAAACCTCAAGAAGAAGGTCGGCGACACCATTGAGATCGATCGCGAAGACTTCACTATCGCTGGCGTCTTCGAGAGCTTCAACATCTTCGAGAACGGCTCCATCGTCGTGCCCCTGGCCGAACTGCAGCGCGTCATGCTCCGCCCCCGCCAGCTCACGGCCATCGCCGTGCTGACGACCGCCACCGACGTCGACAAGACGGCCGTCGTCACCCGCGTCTGCCAGGAGATCGAGTCGTTCTCGGACGACCGCGGCCGCAGGCTCCGCTTGACGGCCCTGCCGACCCGGGACTACGTAAGCAACACTCTGCAAATCCGCATGGCCCATGCGATGGCCTGGGTCACGTCGACCATCGCCCTCGTCATCGGGGCCATTGGCATGTTCAACACGATGATGACCTCGGTGCTCGAGCGAACGCGGGAGATCGGCGTGCTGCGGGCCCTGGGCTGGCGTCAGAGCCGCATCGTGCGGCTGGTCCTGCTCGAGGCCGTGGTGCTGGGGCTGCTCGGAGCGGTGGCCGGCACGCTGTTGGCCGTCTTACTCATCCGCGGCATGGCCGAGGTGCCCAGCGTGGGCGGGTTCATCCAGGGCGACACTTCGCTTTGGGTCATCGGCCAGGGTTTCGCCATGGCCCTGATCGTGGGACTGCTCGGAGGTGGCTACCCGGCCTGGGCAGCCGCCCGCTTGCTGCCGACGGAGGCGCTGCGACATGAATAGCGTGCATCCCTTGCCGCTCCTGGCTGCCGAGGGGCTGGGGCGACATTACCCCGACGGCCGCGTGACGGCCCTGCGCGACGTCTCGCTCCGCATCGAACGGGGGGAGTATGTCGCCATCGTCGGTCCGAGCGGCAGCGGCAAGTCGACGCTCTTGAACTTGCTCGGCGGGCTGGACCGGCCCACGAGCGGACGGCTGTTCTTCAAAGGCCGGGAACTCTCCGCTCGGGGGGCCGACCTGGACGCCTACCGGGCCCACAGCCTGGGCTTTGTGTTCCAGTCCTTCTGCCTTTTGCCGACGCTGACGGCCCTCGAAAACGTGCAGGTGCCCATGTTCGAAGGCAAGGCGTCGGCACGCGCGCGGCGTGCCAAGGCCCGGACGCTCCTGGCCGAGGTCGGGCTGGCCTTGCGTCTGCATCATCTGCCCGGCCAACTCTCGGTGGGGGAACGGCAGCGCGTGGCCCTGGCCCGCGCCCTGGCCAACGATCCTGAACTGGTTCTGGCCGATGAGCCGACGGGCAACCTCGACACGAAGAAGACCCGGGAGATTCTCGACCTGTTCGGCCGGCTCCGGGCTCGCTTTGGTATGACGCTGGTGATCGTGACTCACAGCGGCGAGGTGGCCCGGACCGCCGACCGAGTGATTCACCTGCGTGACGGCCGGCTGGTGGCCGACACGCCAGCACAACGGCGACGCAGCGCTTGAGCCCAGGCCCAAGTCGCTGGGCCGGATCGTCAGTGGGCAGCGCCTGCCGGGTGCTTCTCGTAGGCCCGGGTGGCGAGCACGTCCTGGACTTCACGAATGAGCCGCTCCAGCTCATCATCCCGCGTGTAGAAGTGTGGCGAAGCCCGTAACCCCGCCCCGGGGCGGTAGTCCACAAGCACGTCGCGGGCCTGCAGTTCCTTCACCACCTGCGCCCCATGGGGCACGTCGATGACCACCGTGCCGCCGCGCCGCTCGGGCTGGCGGGGGCTGTTGACCTTGAGCCCGGCGGCCAGGGCCAGGTCGATCAAGAGGGCGGTCTGGCGCTGGGACTTGGCCCGGATGCGCTCCACGCCCACCTCGGCGATGATCTCATAGCCCGAACGGGCCGCGTACAGCGCGGGGATGGCCGGCGACCCGTGAGCGAAGCGGTAGATGTCGTCGGCGTACTGCTGCCGGCCGGGCTCGAAGTTGAACGGTGCGGCATGGGCGGCCCAGCCCGTGAGCTTCGGCTCCAGGCGCGGCCAGAGGTCGCGGCGGACGTAGAGGTAGCCAGCCCCCGGCCCGCCGAGCAGCCACTTGACCGAACCGCCCGTGGCGAAGTCGAGCCCCAATTCGCCGACGTGGAGCGGGACCGTTCCCGCAGACTGGTAAAGGTCCGCCAGCACATAGGCCCCCACCGCTTGGGCCTTGGCAATAATGGCCGCGAGGTCCTGGATGAACGCACTCTTGAAGATCACATGCGAGAGGCTGACGATCTGCGTCCGCTCGGTGATGGCCTCCAGCATGGCTTCCAACGGCACGGTGATGCCGTCCGGCGTCGGCACCGTGACCACCTCGGCTCCGTTGCGTTCGAGGGCATGGTCCAGGTAGAGGTTCGACGGAAAGTTCAGGCTCTCGGTGACAATCTGGTTGCGCGGCGGCCGGAAGTCGAAGCAGGACATGACCAATGACGCGCCCACGGACACGTTCTGGTGCATGATCACTTCGCCGGGCACCGCACCGATGATGCACCCGACCAGATCGCCCACGCTCCGGGGCATCTCCCACCAGCCCTCGCTCCAGGCGCGAATGCCCCGGGTCGACCAGACGTCGGCATACTCGTTTAGCCGCTCCCGGGTACGGCGGGGCATGGCACCCAGCGAGTGGCTGATCAAGTAGGTTGTTTGGTCCAGGATGGGGAATTCGCTCCGCCACTGCAGCAGATCGTCCATGCCAGCTCGCTTTCCGCCACTCGTCCGTGGGCCGTTACTGAGCTTCGTCTGGGGTCTCGGGTTTGCCTGACTTGCCGATGATAGCCAGCCCCTGCTTGGCGATGGAGAGGCCACGCTTGGAACGCAGGGCCTGGATGCGGGCCCAGCGGAGCTTCGGCAATGCCCGGTCGTGTTCGTCTTCGATGTCGCCCACGATCTCCTCGAGCACGTCTTCGAGGGTGATGAGCCCCATGGTCATGCCGTTCTCCGCCCGCACCACCGCCATGGGCCGATGAGACTTCTTGAAGAGCCGCAACGCGTCGGCGACCGGCTGATCGGGCAGCAGGTAGAGCGGCTCATACAGGGCGTCTTGCAAGATCACCACGCCCTTGAGGCTGAAGAGATGGAAGAGGTCCTTGGTGTTGACGATCCCCACGATGTTGTCGGGGGCACCGTCGTAGACCGGCATGCGGGTATGGGCGCCCTGGCGGACCATCTCGAGGATCTTCTCCGGCGGGGCGTTGAGGTCGAGAACGGCCATCTTCTCCAGGGGCACGAGGCAATCGACGACCTTCTTGCGGGAGAGGCGAAAGACGTTCTGCACATAGATCGCCTGGTCCTCGGTGAGCAAGCCGGCTTCTTCCACTTCCTCGATGAGCATGCCCAACTCGTCGACGCTATGGACGTGGGCGGCGCCCGGGAGGTCCCGGTAGCCCAGGGCGCGGATGAAGGCGTTGGCGATGCCGTTCATGGCCACGACGATGGGGCGCGTGAGCCGGATGAAGATTTCGAGCGGCAGGGAGACGCCGAGGGCGATGTGATCGGGCCGCTGCAGGGCAATCGCCTTGGGGGCCAGTTCTCCGAGGACGACGTGCAGGACGGTGATGAACGTGAAGGCGATGACGATGGCCACGGTGTGGGCGGCGGCGAGGCTCCAGGCCCCCAGCGAGGCAAAGAGCGGAACGAGCAGTTCGGCCACGGCGGGTTCGCCGATCCAGCCCAGGGCCAGGCTGGCGAGCGTGATGCCGAGCTGGGTGGCGGCGATGCTGCGGTCCAGGTTCTTGATCTGATCGGCCAGCACCGAGCTGCCCCGGCGCTGCTCGCGTACCAGCTCCTCGACCCGGGTGCGGCGCACCGCTACGAGACTGAACTCGGCCGCGACGAAGAACCCGTTGAGAGTGACCAGGAGGACGACGGAAGACAGCCCCAGGGCCGTGAGCCACCAGGGCGACCCAGCAGCAGCGTCGCTGGCCAAATTGACCGCGAACATGACCGTGTCCATCGCCATTGTCTTATCCAGGGCGTCATGGGTCGGCACGGGGCCGGGGTGCAGCCGGGCTTCCCGTCCCGCTCCAGGTTCAGCGGATTGCGCCGCCGTTGACTCGGATCACCTGCCCCGTCACGAAGCTCGCCTCGGGCCCGGCCAGCCAGGCGATGGCGTCCGCCACGTCCGCCGGCAGACCCCAGCGTCCCAGCGGCGTCTCGCGCACGGCCCGCTCCTGCCATGAACTCGGTGCCCCTTCCCCCCAGGCCGTCCGAATCCAGCCCGGGGCCACCGCATTGACCCGCACTGCCGGGGCCAGGCTCTTCGCCAGGCTCTTGGTCAGCCCATGGACGGCCGCCTTCGCTGCCGCGAATAGCTCGCCGCTATCTCCCTCCATGCCGGTCTCCGCCTGGTCCCAGCCGACGTTCACCAGGCTGCCCGTGCCCCGCGCCCGCATCCGCTCCCCGACCAGACGGCAAAGCGTCAGCGTGGCCCGGACGTCCACGTCCAGAAGCCGGGCCAGCTTGGCCATGAAATCAAGCTGGCGCTGCGAGCCCGTGAGAATGTCGGCACCGGCGTTGTTGACCCAAATGTCGAAACCACCCCAGCGCGGCCAGGCGGCATCAACCAGGTCCTCGCAGCCCGCTACGGTGCTCAGGTCCTGGACCAGGGCTGAGGCCTCGCTCCCAAGCTGGCGGACCTCGTTGGCCACCGCCTCGGCCCGGTCGGCCCGGTGACCCGCGTGAACGACGACGTCAGCTCCCAGGGCGGCCAGCTTCACCGCGGTCGCCTGGCCGATTCCGCTTGAGGCCCCGGTGACCAGGGCCCGTTGACCCAAGAGCCGGAGCCCACCCAGGTCGGCGAGCAGCGCCGCGACGGACCGGCCCAGGCGGGGATGGACATAGGCCGCCGCCACCTCCGCCAACGGCCCCAGGACGAAGCGGCGCCGATGGAGGCGCGGATGGGGCAGCACTAGCCCCTCTTCGTCCAGAATCAGATCGTCATAGGCCAGCAGGTCGAGGTCCAGGGTGCGGGGTCCCCACGGCTCGCGCCGCTCCCGGCCAGCCTGCCGTTCCAGTTCCAGCAGCCGGGCCATGAGGGCATGAGGCTCCAGGGTAGCCCCGAGGCGGACGGCGGCATTGAGATACGGACCCTGGCCTGGTGGACCGCCGACGGGGGCCGTTTCCCAGAAGCTGGAGACCGCCTCGACCTGGAGCCCGGGAGTCGCCCGCAGACCAGCCAGAGCGGCGAGCAAGTGCTCCTGACGGTCGCCCAGATTGCTCCCCAATGCGATCAAGGCCATGGCCATGGACGGAAGTCCCTCGAACCTCAAGCTGTACGTGGAGAATGGCGGACCCGGTCGCCTCGGCACGTGAACCCGTTTCTCCGGTTCTTCTCACGGGATAAGATAGAAGGGCTGCCCGTGCCGGGTGGCCGGTGTCGGCAGCGCTCTGGACGATGGGATCCCCATGCTCAGCGTGATCTGGACTCCCACCTACACCGGCACGCCACCTCACTACCGGCAGATGCCGCTCGTGGTGGGGCCCCAAGATCGTCTCATGATCCACTGCTGGGAGCCCACGTCACGCCTTCCTAGTGCCCCGGTGGTCCTGCTCCTGCACGGCATCGGCATGCATGGGGCACCCTATGGCGCGGTGGCCCGAGAGTTCACGGACCGCGGCCTGGTGCTCTTGGCACCCGATCTGCGGGGTCACGGGCAGTCCACTGGTCTCCGCGGTAGCTTGCCCGAGGTGGAGGTCTTTCAGGCGGACCTGCTCCGAATACTGGACTTCATCGCCGCCGAGTGGCCCGGAGCACCCGTGGTCCTCATGGGCGAGAGCATGGGCGGACTTCTGGCCGCGACCCTGGCCGTGGACGCTCAGTCACGCCTGGCCGGGTTGGCACTCCTGGTCCCGGCCTTCCAGGTCCATCGGTCGCGCTTCATGGCCCCCGTCAGTGTCTCGCGGTTGTTCACCCAGGGCCTGATTCCGATCGTCGCCGACTGCCATCTCACTCCCGCCACTCGGGACCCACGCTTCGTCGAGTCCCGCCTCAAGGACCCGCTGACCCTCCAGGAAGTGAATCCGGCCTATCTGCTGCGTCTGTTCTGGCTGAGTCAGCGTTGGCCCGCGTCGGCCCGGCAGCTTCAGCTTCCGCTCTTCGTCGGACTGGCGGAGAAGGATTGCATCGTCGACAATGCGGCCGCCCAGCGGGTGCTCGAAAAGGCTAGTTCGCCGATCAAGGACCTGCGGCTTTGGCCCGAGGCGTACCATACGGTCTTCTGGGACCCCGTGCTGCCCACGCTCATGACCGATTTCGATGTCTGGCTCAAGCAGCGAGTGTGCCGATGAGCCGGCTGCTGGTGAGCGTGCGTTCGGCCGCGGAAGCCCGGGTTGCCCTGGCGGGAGGGGCCGACGTCATCGACGTCAAGGAGCCCGCGGCCGGTCCGCTGGGTCGAGCTGAGCCCCACGTTTGGAAAGACGTTCGCCAGGCCGTCGGCGGCAGTGCGGAGTTGAGCTTGGCCCTGGGTGAACTGTGGGACTGGAGCGGGGCCGACCGGCCCGAGGCGACCTGGCCCGAGGGGATGCGCTGGGCCAAGGTCGGGCTGGCCGGTGCGGCCGGCTGGTCGGACTGGCCGCGGCACTGGCACGACCTGGCCCGGCGCATCGCTCCGGTGCGGCTCGTGCCGGTCGCCTATGCCGACGCGGAGCGGGCCGGGGCACCTTCCCTTCTGGAGATCATCAAGGCCACGCAGGTCGATCCGGGCGCTGCTCCTCCCGCCAAGATGCTGCTCATCGATACCTGGAAAAAGGACCAGCGCCGGCTGCTGGATTGGTACTCGCTCTTGGAGCTGGCCCATCTCCGCGCGGCATTGGCCCAGGCTGGGATCGGGTTGGCCCTGGCGGGCCGGCTGCGGCTGGAAGACGTGCGTCAACTCGTGCCGCTACGACCGGCTCTGATCGCCGTCCGTGGTCTGGCCTGTGGCGGCGACCGTCTGGCCCGGGTCCAGCGCGACCGGGTGGCCGTGCTGCGTCGCCTGTGCCAGGCCGGTGCTCACGCTAACGGCGCCGCAGCAAGAGGAGCGTAATGTCGTCGTGGGCGGGCGTCGTGCCCCGGAAGCGGTCGGTGGCGGTCTTGAGGCTTTCGCCCCACTGCTGCACCGACTGGCCCGGGGGCAGCTCGGACATGATCCGCGTGAGCCCTTCCTGGCCAATCATCGTCTCGCGCCCATCTTCCTTGGTCTCGGTGAGGCCATCGGTGTAGAGCACCAGCGCCTCGCCGCGGCCGAGCTCGCGCTTGGTGTCGACCAGCGGCCGCCCGCCCTTGGCCACCCC
>CALLZJ010000347.1 GCA_937858435.1 uncultured bacterium | reverse complement strand
CCGAAGCCGATTGACGGCGTCGGCCGTGATCGCAGCCATCACACACTCCTCGCAGTACCGTGGGAAGTGACTCGAAAAAAGGCACCGCCCCCGGGACCCTTCCCGGGTGCGGCGCCGCAAACGATGCTGAACTAGGAACCGACCGGAGCCGGCTCGGGCTTGGACTCGGGGGGCGTCTCGGAGCCCGGCCGCGGACCGCGCCGGCCCCGACCGCCACCACCCGGCCGATCCTCGCTGGCCCGGGCCCGAGGCTCTTCCGGCGGCGCGATGGCCTTACCCTCGGCAATCGCCTGGGCCAGCCGGCTCACGATCAACTCGATCGAGCGGATGCTATCGTCGTTGCCCGGGATTGGCAGGTCGACGACGTCCGGGTCGCTGTCGGTGTCGATGAGCGAGATCGTCGTCACGCCCATCTTGCGGGCTTCGGCCACGGCATTGTGCTCGCGGCGCGGATCGATGACGACCATCGCTTCGGGGATGCGCGTCATATCCCGGATGCCCGACAGGTTGCGGGCGATCTTGGTTCGTTCGCGGTTGAGCGACGAGATCATCTTCTTGCTGAAGGTGTGGATCTGCCCCGAGGTCTCCAGGTCTTCAAGTTCCTGGAGCCGGGCCAGACGGCTGCGAATCGTGCGGAAGTTGGTGAGCGTGCCACCCAGCCAGCGTTCGCTGACGTAGGGCATGCCGATCTTGGCCGCCTCCCGTTCGATGATTTCCTTGGCTTGCCGCTTGGTGCCGACGAAGAGGATGAGCTTACCCTGGCTGGCGACCTGAGTCAGGAACTTGGCGGCCCGAAGCACGCCACGGAGTGTTTCCCGCAAATCGATGATGTGAATCAGGTTGCGCTTGCCGTAGATGTACGGCCGCATCTTGGGATTCCACCGGCTGGCACGGTGGCCGAAATGAACCCCAGCCTCGATCAGCTCTTTCACTTGCACAAGCGCCACGAAGAACCTCCGCTTGTTGGGCCCCGCTCAGAAATGAGAAAACCACGCTTCACGGCAACGCTCCGTGCCGTCCTCGGACCCGTCATCAAGGTAACAGGGACAGTCTGATATAGGAAATATTCCGGGCATGTCAACGACGCGCAAGCCGCGCCGCCAAGCCAGGTTTCGTTCGGACTGGGGGTGTTGGGGCGGCCGCTTCTGGGCTAGAGATGGGCTGAGTGCGCACTGACCGTGGGCACGAGGAAGTAGGCGTCGTCGAAGTAGCCGTTCCACTGGAATCCCCAGGCGGCGCCGGCGCTGTCGACCAGAATGGCGTCGTCAAAGTCGTAGGGAAAATCACGGCCGGCCGCGACGGACGCAAGGACTTCGAAAGGGGAGAGACACGGGCGCAGGCCATTGCGGAAGCCGATCAGGCAGCCGAACATCCGATTCTCGGTCCGCAAGGCCAGAACGTCACGCCACTTGCGGAATCGGCCGTACTCCAGGAAGATGTGGCGTTCGAAGCGCCAGTAGCCCGTGGTGGCCCAACTGAAGATGCTGCTCTCGGCCGCCCCTTCCGAGTCCGCGTCGGTAACTTGCGGAATCAGCCGCGTCCCACCCCGAATGGGCCCCGGCGGCGCGGCCCAGCGAAACCGGCCGATGCGATTGGGTCGGCCATCCGGGTCGCAGAGCCCTTGCAAGAGCAGGGTGCCGGCCAGCGTGTTGACATAGAGATTCTCGACCATGGCTCCGGCCAAAATGGCCTGATCGAGGGCCGCCAGCTGATCGCGGCGCAACTGGTCGAAGGCCCGTTGCCGTTCTTCACGCCAGGTCTGGAAGTTGAGCAGCCGCTGGTGCAGGGCCGGCCAGTTGCGCGTCTTGAAACGCTGCAGCCGTTCCTTGATGATGGGTCGCGGTGGGCCAGGCGGCGTGGCCGGAATCCGACGTTCCGTGGTGGGACTCAGCCAGCAGCGATGGGCATCGAATACCATGGCAGCTCTCCGTGCATCCGCGCCGGATTCGCGCGGCCAAGGGAAGAACCGCGCGTCGGAAGCAACCGTGGACAGGAAAAAGGACCGACCCCGGCGGCCTAGGTCCGGGCTGGCGCGGATCGCCAAGCATCGCGTTCATATAACTCTTGTGGTGAGTCGCCCGCCGCCAGGGGGCGATTCCGACCCTACTTCCGAGACCGCCGCGCATGGCCGCAACGTTCCAGCCTTACGATCGTCTCGGCAATCGTACTTTCTTCGGCTTCCTGATCGCCGAGTTTCTGGCTGCCTTCAACGACCAATGCATCCACGCCTCGGGCATGTTCTTCGCCATCAATTCCGGCGCGCTGGCTCCGGACAAGGCGATCTCGCTCATGCCCATCCTCTTCTACTCACCCTGGGCCTTCTTCAGCACGTTGGCGGCCTACTACGCCGATAAGTACAGCAAACGCTACTCGCTCATCTTCTGGAAGGTGGCCGAGGTCGCGATCACGATCATCGCCCTGTTGGGCTTCTGGATCGGCTCGACCCAGGATTTTGCCGGAGCGAACACGCTGGGCGCGGGGTTGGTCCTGGCCTGCGTCTTTCTCATGGGCACCCATAGCGCCTTCTACGTGCCCTGCAAGTACGGCGTGCTCCCCGAGATCTTCCAACCCCACATGCTGTCCCGGGCCAATGGCTTCGTGGAGTCGACGTCGTTCTTGGCCGTCATCCTCGGCACCGTGGCGGGCGGCGTGCTGGCCTACGTCTTCAAGGGCGTGGAGTACTGGATCGGCGTTTGCCTTATCATCTCGGCTTTGATCGGTACCTTGACCAGTTTCATGATCGAGAAGATGCCCGCGCTTGATCCGGACAAGGCCTTCCCGGGCCGCATCGACTGGACCCGCTACCCCCGGTTGGCCGCCACCACCGTGGCCCGGTGGCTGCTTCTCCTGCCGCTTTTCTTGTTTGAACTCTATCGGCCGCTGGGGACGAACCTGCGGACACTGCTGCGGTCGCGGCCGCTGGCATTGGCTCTGTTCGGCATTCCTTTCTTCACTTTCCTCGTGGCCTACATGCGGGCCACGATGTACATGCACGGCGAGTCCCAAAACCCGCCCTGGGAGGAGTTCAAGATCAGCCTTGTGGTCGGCGTTGTGGCCCTGGGCATCGGCATGGGCAGCCCGCTGGCCGGCTACCTGTCCGGCGGCAAGATCGAACTGGGACTCGTGCCCATAGGCACCGTGGTCATGATTCTGGCCATGCTCGTGGCCACCGTTTGCGTTTACCTCAGCGTCACGCCCGGCATGGTGGTAGCCCTGGCGGCGATCGGCTTCTTCGCTGGCTTCTACATCGTCCCGCTCTACACCTTGTTTCAGCATCACGCCCCAAAGACCAGTAAAGGGGCGAGCGTGGCCACGCTCAATTTCATCAACGTCACCGGGGCGATCCTGGCTCAGCTCACCTTCCTGGGACTGGTCACCAGCATGCACTACATGGGCTTCTCGGAGAAGGTCCCCGTGCGTGAACCGGCCACGGGCCGACTCGTCGACCTCCAGCCCCGCCGCAGCATCTCGGTTCATTCCTTCAAGGTGCAGCGGCCCGACGGTCGCCTCTTCAGCGTTTCCGGGCAGAAGGAAACCAGCTCCGACGAGGAAGGCGAAGCTCTGTTCGGCGGCGCGGAACTAAAGGCGATCGTGAAGCTGGATAGCGGCGTGCAACTGGACAGCGAAGTGACGGTGACCACTTGGACCCTGCGCTCCCGAGCCACCGGCGAGGAGCTGAAGTATTTCCGCATTCGCAAGGCGGGCACGCCGACACCGCCCGCTTACGACGACCAGACCGTGCCCATCTATCTCTTCTTCCTGGGAGCGATGCTGGCCACCTGCACGCTGATCGGACTCTGCTCGCTGTTGCCGGACCTCTTCGTTCGCAGTCTGCTCTGGCTGCGCAACGTTGGTCGCTACCATCTGCGGGTCGTGGGGGGGAAGAACCTGCCCAGTCACGAGACCGCCATCCTCGTGACCAGCGCGAAGGACTTCACGGAGTGCATGCACGTGGTCGGCGTCACGGACCGCAGCGTCCGCTTCATCCTGGCCGAGACCCACGAGGAGAAGGAACCGGCGGGCGTGTTGCGCTTCCTGGCCCGCAAGTCGGGCCTGATCGTGCTCCACCCCGGGGCCTCGACGGCCGAGATCGACGAAGCCATCGCTGCCGGCAAGAACTCCCTCGCGGACGGCAACCTGGTCGCCCTCAGCGATCAGACCTCACCCGTTGCCCAGCGCATCCTGGCCGAACTAAGGCGGCATCATGAGGTTCCGCTTGTCCCCATCCACGTCGGCGCGCCGGGGGCGGCAGCCTCGACAGCCGAAGGAATGCGGCGGGTCCGCGTCGTTGTCGGTGAAGCCCTGGCCGCCGACGTCAACCACGGCGAGGTGACGCAAGAACTGGCGCGGCTCGGCGGCTGGCTCCAGGAGCAAGACCCCATGGCCAGCATGCTCACGACAATGCACCTCCCCGAGCGGCCACGCAAGGATTCCTCATCCTCGTCCAGCTCGACGAGCACTTAAGGCCGACCTCATCTCGATGCACGGCCAGCCCTGGCGGCGCTACACTCCGTTCAGGCGCTGCAATCGCTGCAGCTTGACAGGCTGATGCGGTCGTTTCGCGCAGTACCAACCGATGGCCTCCGGCAGTGGGGCCGAAGAGAGTGGGGGAGAACATGAAGTTCTCCCGTCTCCCGACGGCTCCTTTCCGAGGCTGGCATGACGCTCGGCGGAAGCATCTCCGCATCCCGGCACACGGCCCGGGTGCTCGATCTGCTGGATCGCCTGGGGCCATTCGTAGCCATCTTGATCATGGCCGGGCTGGCCCTGCGCTTCCATCAGTTCAACCGTCCCTGCGAGTGGGACGACGTTTACGTCCGGGCGGCCCAGGTGCTTGCCAGCGGTGGCCAGGTCTACGACGAAGTCCCGACCTACACCTACCCGCCCTTCATGGCCTGGCTCGCACTCCCCTTCGCCGCGCTCGGCGTGGTGGCAGGACGCATCCTCTGGTTTGCCGTCAACGTGGCCTGCCTGGTTGGCATGGTCCACCTGGCCTGGCGCTGGGTATATCCCCGGCAGCTGACCGCAGAGGCACCGGCCAGTCAGCGGCTCGAACGCTGGGCGGTGTTCGCCTTCGGGCTGTTCCTCGGCGGCCGGGCTCTGACCATCTCCATTCTTCATCATCAGACCGACCTGGTGTTCGGTCTTTTGGTCTTTGCCGGCATCGATCAGTGGATCAAGGGGCGGGCACTAGTGGCTGCCGTGGGCTTCGGGCTAGCCGCGGCGATGAAGTGCACGCCTCTCCTCTGGCTGGTCTTTTTCCTCTGGTCTGGCCCACGCCCCGCCGCACTCGTGGTCGGACTGACTGCCATCGCGGCCAATCTGCTCCCGAGCTTGACTCACCCCGGCACGGAAGGAACCTGGCTCGGAGCCTGGCTCAACCAGGTGCTTTTGAACGTCATGCGTCCCGGTAGCTTCCCCGGGCAATGGAACGTGGACGTGATGACCAATCAGTCGCTGGCCGGCTCTGTCTATGCCTGGCTGACGACGACCTGGAGTTGGGATGCCAGCGGCTTCCAGCCCCTGCCGCGCGCGATTCCCCTCGCCTCGCCGCTGGTGGCCAAGCTGCTCGTTTACGGCACCGGTCTGACGCTGCTCATCGGCAGTCTACGGTGGTGGCCATGGCGGCGCCTCACTCGGGAAACACGAGCCCCCATCGGCATTCTGAACGTTGAGCCCACCGACGACCCGCGGAGCGGCCTCGAACCGGTGCTCCAGGCGAGCATGGTGCTTATGCTCATGCTGCTCCTGTCGCCGATGTCCCACAAGACGCACTTCGGCTTGTTGCTCGTGCCGGGTTTCGCGCTGGGGCGGCTCTGGCTTACGCAGCCGACGCGGGGGTCCTACCTGGCCCTGGCCGCACTCGCCGTGCTTCAGATCGGATCGCTACGGCTCTGGAGCATGTCGCTTGGGCACTGGGCCTCTTGGCACGGGGCCCAGATGCTCAGTACCCTGGTCATGCTGCTAGCCTGCTGGCACGGACTCGCCCAGCTTCGCGCTTGGCCAACACTCCACATGGGTCCGGCAGTGCCCACGAGGACGGTCGGCCGGGAGACGTCGGCCCGACCGACTGCCCCGACGCGCCGAGCGGCGTAGCTTCATCGGCCAGCTAGTCCGTCTTCGGTGGCACGATGCTGAGCACGCGCTCGGGATCGACAAGGCGGGCCCAAAGCCACGAGTCGCCATAGATGTTGTGGACTTTGAACAGGAAGCGATTCGGGCCTGCCTTGAGCTGCACGGCGAAACGACGGGGCTGATTGGCGGGGAAGCGGCGCGCCACTTCCTTGCCGTTGAGCCAGACCTTCACGTCGTGATGGGCCGCCAGCTCGAGTTCGGTCTGCAGGTCCCTGGGCGACTGCACCTCGACCAACACGTAGGCCGTGCTATCCGTCGGCGGGGCCTGCACGCCCAGCTTCCGCATGTGGATGAGACCACTGACGCCGATCTCGAAGGGCTTCCAGTGCACGCCAGGCGTGGCGGTGGGCGATTCGGCCTGCTCGATCGGCCCTGGTGCGTCCAGGGCCATTTTGAACGGCCCCGCGATCAGGCCCTTGGTCAGGAAGGAATCCTCCATCACGTAGGCGATCAGATCGCAGAAGTCCGACTCGCTCAGCGTGTCAGGCAGACCCTCGGGCATCAGCCCCTTGTCAGTGACCTTCATCTGCTCGATGTCGCCACGAGGGATGATCGTCGTCTGCTCATTCTCCTTCTTGAGCACCACGCGCTGGTCCGAATCCTCGACGACGATGCCTGAATGGGTCCGTCCCTGCACGTCCTGCACGACGGCCACGAGATACTCGCGCCCCACGATCCGGTTGGGATCGATGATCCGTTGCAGTAGATACTCCGGATCGCGGCGATTGGCGCCGGTCAGTTCCGGCCCGACCGCATGGCCAGCGCCGAAGAGCTTGTGGCACGTCGCACAGGTCTTCTCGAAGACGACCTTGCCCGCGGCCCGATCCCCCGCCCGTTCGGTCAACAGGTGACGGAGTTTGTTCATTTGTTCTTCGATGTTGGCGGGGGTGCGCTCACGGAGCTTGCCCCAGCTCTTTTCGAGCAGGGCAGCCAGTTCAGCGTCCTGGAAGGCCAGGATGCGGCGGACGTCGTTCTCGGTCAGATCGGTCCTTGGGATCTGGCCGGTCCGAACGGACTCCAGCAGGGGCCGCGCCCAGGTCGGCCGACTGCACAACAGATTGATGACCTCACGGCGGAGCGGTGGTGAGAGCTTCTCCCAGCCGGCGAGCAGTTTGCCGGACACTTCCGGGCTGTCGAACGCGGCCAACGCGCGCAGCGCCTCACGCTGGACCTCAGCATTGGAATCGTTCAGAGCCAGGCCGAGCAAAGGCGAGAGCGACGACGGGGTACGGGCCAAGGCCAGGGCCTGGAGCGCTTCACGCCGTTGCCCCACGCGCTTGCTGCCGTCGCTGGCGACCTGCTCCATGGCGGCAACGGCCTGCGGATCGCCGAAGTGAACGCCGAGCCGCTGCAAGCGGAAGAGCACGGCCGGCTGGTCCTTGTAGTGCTCAAAGAGCGGCAGCACTTCCTGCCAGTCGGCGGGGGGCTCAAGCCGGCGCCCCCGGAGCCCTTCGAGCAAGCCGTCGAGCGCTGCGTTGCACCAGGCGGGGTGCTTGAGGTGTTGCAAGACCTGCAGAGCCAGGGCCAGATCTTCGGGGGTGCCGGATGCGAGCCGACGCATGCGGCGAGGCGTGAGAAAATCTCGGACGAGGTTCGGCTCTTCCAGAATCTTCTGCAGGTTGGCAGGTTCCACAACGCATTGGTACTGCGGGTCGGCCATCTTGTAGATGGTGCTCCACGACTTGTCGAGCTTGAAGTTCGGCTCATCCGCCAGCCAGATGAGTTGGGGCAGAGCATGGTCGCCGCTCGCATCGAAGCGTCTACCCAGGGTGCCAGAAAGTTTGAGCCGATTGTGCCATTCCAGGGCGGCCTGATTCCAGCGAATGCAGGCCGAGGCCAGTGCCTGCATCACGACGGCGCTCGGATCGAGTAGGGCCCGCTCCGTGACGGCCTCCCAGGTTTCGTTGGACCAATCCAGCTTTTCGCTGAGTAGCCGAATCGCCCAAGCCCGCACCCACTCGTTCTCGTGACGCAGCAAGCTGACTAGGTGAGGTTGCTGGTGGGCGTGGAGGTGAGCGAGTGCCCAAAGGGCCCGCAGCACGCGGCGATGGTCCTGCTCCTCGGCCACGATTCGCAGTAGCTCCGGCACCACGGACTGATCCTGCCGTTCTCCCAGCGTCAGTAGGGCGCGGCGCCAATGCCAAGCATTGCGGTGCCCCAGCCGCTGGACCAGTCCCGCGGCGTTGAGCTTGCTGAAATCGACCGGGGTCTGGTCCGCCGCCTCTGGGAAGCTGACCTTGTGGATGCGGCCGTAGCTCCGGTTCCACACGTTGGGATCGGTGTTATGGCAAATCTGGGGATCGTACCAATCGACCATCCAAATCGAACCATCGGGCCCGGCTTTCAAACTGACCACGCGGAAGTTGGGGTCATTGGCGATGAGGAAGTCGTCGCCATGCTTGCCGACGTAGGTTGAGCCGCGCGGCTCCAGGATGTCGGTGTTGATGCGGGCACCGTGGAGGTTGTTCATGAAGATGCGGCCGTTCCACTTCTCGGGGAAGGCGCCGCCCTGGTAGATCAGGCAGCCGGCATGAGCGTGGCCGCCGCCCACTTGCAGCCGGCGCGGGTCGGCATTGCCTTCATGGGAACCGCCGCCGAAGTAGTGGACGTGGTCGCAGATGTGCTGGATGTAGCCGTAAGTGTGAGGATGGAAGCTCTGGCCCGCTTGCCGGGCGTAGATGCCACCGGACACCGTGTGGAAGAGGTGGGGGATGACACAGCAGGTCAGGAAGCCCGAGCCATTCTCGTCGTAGTCCCAGCCCCAGGGGTTGCTCGTGCCCTCGGCGAAGACCTCGAACTTGTGGGTCAGCGGATGATAGCGCCAGATGCCGGCGTTAATCCGCTTCCGTTCGCCGGGGGGAGCGCCGGGTCGGCCGACGTTGGAGTGGGTGAAGACACCATGGCAGCCGTACAGCCAGCCGTCCGGTCCCCAGATGAAGCTGTTGAGCGTCTCATGGGTGTCCTGGTAGCCCCAGCCGTCCAGGAGTACGGTGCGTTTGTCGGCCACGCCGTCGCCGTTGGTATCCTCCAGGAAGACCAGTTCCGGCGCCTCACCCACGAAAACGCCGCCGTGGCCGATGGCCAGACCGGTGGCGAGATTGAGCTTGTCGGCGAATAGGGTGACCTTGTCGCAGACGCCATCGCCATTGGTGTCTTCGAGGATTTTGATGCGGTCGCGCCCCTGACCGGGCGGCAGCTTTTGTGGATAGGACAGGCACTCCAGCACCCAGACTCGGCCACGCTCGTCGATGTCCATGGCGATGGGCTTAACGATCTGCGGCTCACTGGCGAAGCAGGTCGCCTTGAAGCCGGGCGGCACGGTCATTCGGGCGGCGCACTCCGGCCCAGTGGGAAAGGGGCTGGTTTCGGGTTCCGCGAAGCCAGGAGCCGTGGCGAGCAGCAAGACCAGAACAAAGCACCTTCGCGGCAACATGGAGGCGTCCTTGATGAACCCTGGGGAACCAACGATACACGGACAGGCGGGGCACTCGGGCAGGCGGACACAGCGTGTGGAGTCCACTTGATTCTAACGAACCGGTTCGGCCGCGCTAAGAGGGTCTGCTTCGCGGAGAAGGGCAATGTGCTTGGCCCCCACATGCATGCCGGTGAGGCTAAGGTTCGCCAGCCAGCTTCTTGATCCGCACTTTGCGAAACTCAATGCGGCCGTCGTGGCTCTGCAGACCAATGTGCCCCCGGGAGCGACCAAGTCCCGGATGGGCCTCGCCAGGGTTTTCCGGGCCCTTCTCGGCACGGTACAGGTGCTCGTCCAGATTGGCATTGACGATGGTCGTGCCGTTCAGTTCGACCTTGACCTTCGGCCCCTGGGCGGTGATCCGCATGGTGTTCCATTCCCCGGCGGGGCGGGTGGCATCCGCGCTCGGCGGCACCACGTCGTAGATGGCCCCCGTTCGTTGGGTCGGCTTGAGACCCTTGTACTTCGTTTCGTCCAGGTAGTTACGGTCGTCGAGGATCTGAATCTCCATGCCGTCGAAAGCGGGGTTGCCTCGGGTCGGGGCACGGATCGCCACGCCGCTGTTCCCCATCTCCGGAATCTTGAATTCGAGTTCGAGAACGAAGTCGCTGTAAGTCTGCTCCGTCATGAGCCAGCCGCCCCCGCTGCCGTTGGCCACGAGCACGTCGCCGTCCACGCGCCAGACTTCGGCGCGGCCGCCGACCACGCGCCAGCCCGCGAGGTCCTGTCCGTTCCAGAGCGGCTGCCATTCATCGGCCTGCGCCGCCGCGGGCAGGGGTGACCAAAGACAAAGAGCGCATAACCAGAGGAACATGGGGAAGTCTCTCAGGGGGGACACAGGGGCGGGTCAAGCTGGCACCATCGTAGCGTAGAGCGGGCCTCTCCGAAAGGCGGAGCAACGCAGAATCTCCGGCCTTAGAAGTTGCGGTCACGGCGCGGCTTCGACCGGCGAGCGGCTTGGACCCCGCGCCGGTCTGGCATATATTCTTCCTCGTCGGAGTTCATTTGCAAGTTCGTCGGCCACTGCCCCAAGGGGCGGGCCTTACTCGCTAGGAAGCAGCGATGGCAGGACATTCACACTGGGCCAACATTCAGCGCACCAAGGGCGTGGCCGATGCTCGCCGCGGCCGGCTCTTTAGCAAGCTGAGCCGCTACATCCTCATCGCGGCCCGCAACGGGGGTGGCGATCCCGATGCCAACCTCAAGCTGCGCTACGCCATCGACAAGGCCCGGGCCAACTCGATGCCCAAGGAGAATATCGAACGGGCGATCAAGAAAGGCACCGGCGAACTGGAAGGCGAGGCCCTCGAGGAACTGACCTACGAGGGCTACGGCCCCGGCGGCGTGGCTGTGCTCGCCGAGTCGCTCACCGACAATCGCGCCCGCACCAGCGGTGAGGTTCGCAAGATCTTCGAGAAGGGCGGCGGCAAGATGGGCAACCCCGGCGCCGTCGCCTGGATGTTCGATCGCAAGGGTCTGATTGTGGTCGACGCTGCTCTAACGGACGAGGAATCGCTGCTGGACCTCGTTGCCGACGCGGGTGGCGACGATGTCAAGAACGTAGGCAAGGTTTTTGAGATCGTCTGCGATCCGTCGGCCTTCGCGGCCATTCAGGAGGCTCTGGCAGGCAAGGGGCTGAAGACCACCTCGGCCGAGTTCGTGCAACTGGCCAAGTCGCCGATCGACATCTCCCTTGAAGACGCCAAGCGTGTCGTCAAGCTGATGGAGATGCTCGACGAGCACGACGACGTGCAGAACGTCTACGTCAACGCCAATCTGCCGGAAGAAGCGCTCACCGCTACCGACTAAGCCGCCACCCGTTTCCGAGCGCCGTGAAGCTCCGACCATGGGTTGGGAATGTGCCGGCGAAGTCCGTTCGCGCGCGAAGAGTTATGGATTGTCTGACCCTTGACTGACACCTTGGTGTCAACGACAATAAACCTTTGACTGACCGGTGACACTGCAACTGCAACGCGAAGGAGACTCCTCATGTCGCATCGGCGATTGACTGTGCTGCTCGTGGCTTTGAGCCTGTTCGTTCCGGGCGTGGCCGCCCTCCAGGCGCCAGAGCCCCAGATGGCTCCCGCCCCGGCAGCCGCGGCACCCGTGGCGATCCCCGTGCCGACGCACATCGAGTTCGCACGCTGCTTCCAGCCGATTCCCGGCGAGCACCGGGCCGTGATGCTCCACCCCTACACCTGTTGCCCGATCGAGGTCTGCTTCCGCCTGCCATGCGAGCCTTGCGCCCGCCGGGTGCGAGCGGACCGCAACGACATTGAGATCACCTACGGCCTCATCCGCGCGGTCAAGATTCAGTTCAACCGCGACGGCACGTATCGGGTGAAGTACCGGATGATCAGCGTCTAGGCCGCCGCTTCCAGCCGAGCCGATACGCCCCTACAACGACCCACGGAGCTTCTCCGTGGGTCTCTTCGTTTCTCCGGGATGTGGACATGACGGAGGCAGAAAGGCGGGAACGGCTGCACGCGGCGACGGAGGCGGCCCGAGCTGCCGCGGCCGCCCTGCGGAGCTTTCGCACCGATGCGGCCGTGCGAACCAAGGCTTTCAATGATTTCGTCACCGAGGCCGACCTGGCCGCGCAGCAGGCCGCCGAACAAGTCCTTCGTCGTGCCTTCCCGCGTGACTTGTTCCTGGGCGAAGAGGAACAGGCGGGGCATGGCCTGGATGCCAAGTTCGCCCAGCCGACCTGGGTCGTCGATCCGCTCGACGGCACGACCAACTTCATCCACGGCCTGCCGACTTACGTGGTCTCCGTCGGATTGGTTGCCGATCATCAGCCGCAGGTGGGCGTGATCCTGGACCCAAACCGAGACGAGCTTTTCTCCGGCGCCCGGGGGTTCGGGGCGGAGAGCAATGGCGTCACGCTGCAGGTCTCCGGCGTGACCACGCTCGCCGACGCCCTCC
>CALLZJ010000346.1 GCA_937858435.1 uncultured bacterium | reverse complement strand
TGGCCGGCGGGTCGCGCGGCGGTGGATCGCGCCGCGGCGGACTATCGCTGTCGGGCCGGTCCGGCCGGGCGGCGTCGCCGCCCGCCACGGTGATCTGCTGGGCCCGCGTCACCTTGATCTGCGGCGCGTCGCGGAAAGTCTCGACCTTGCCCGTCACCCGCACCGTCTTGCCGCGGTAGTAAGAGCGGGGGTCGTCGATACCGTCCTTGGCCAGGGCGTCCGCTCCCGCCTTCTCGATCACAATCGTGAAGTTGCGCGGGTCATTGCGATCCGACTCCGAATTTAGGAACACCCGCGTCCCACTCGAACCCGTGGCTCGGACGACGAATTGCACCGTCACGTTCTGCCCGACCTGCTTGCCCGCCTCGTCCGGCGTGATCGGCTTGTCCTGGGTCAGGGCCACTTCCGTCACGACTGACGCCGACGACTCGGCCTCCGCCTTCGTACTCGGAGCCGGCGCCGCGGCAGCGGTCGGTACTTCTTCCTCCGACGGATTGAGCAGCCGCAAGCTCAGCTTCTGCTGGATGCGGATGTCCCCGTCGTCATCGCGGATCTGAAGGGACACGACGGGCGGCTGGGCCAGCCAGTTGATGGTGATGAAGCCGAAGTTCATGTCCCAGTTCATGGTGGCCACGCGATGGCGATTGGGCTCGAGTGGCCGAAACACCCGGGCCGCTTCCGTCAGCCCGCTCGAAGTCACGTCGTAGACTGGGAAGCTCAGCCCGCCGTTCATCATTGAGATCTCGGCCAGGTGGCGATCCCCGCTCAGGAACACGATCCCTTCCGCCTTGGTCTTCTTGATGAGGTCGAGCATCCGCTGCCGTTCGAGGGGTAGATTCGCCCACTTCTCCCAGCCATGATCCTCGGCCACGAACTGGATGCTGGAACCGATAATCCGCAAGCGGGCCGGCACCTGGAGTTGCTCTTCCAGCCACTGCCACTGCGTTGCGCCCAGCATGGTGCCGGCCGGATCGGGGTTGGGCTCATAGGGTCCCACGCCTGGCCGCCGCTCCGCGCTCTTCTTCAGCGCGGTGCGGTGGTAGCGCGTGTCGAGCAGGATGACCTGAACCCGCTGGGCCGGCGGTCCGTAGAGGTAGGCGGCATAGATGCCTTCCTGCTGCCGACGGGGTGAGTCGGTCGGCTCGCCCAGGAAATCCAGGAACACCTGTTGCGATTCCTTCCGCTTGGGATACTCCATCCCGCCGTCGTTCACGCCATAGTCATGATCGTCCCAGGTCATGAGGACTCGGCAGGACTGGCGGAGCCGCTTGAATCCGGGCTGGGCCGCGAGCTTGGCGTACTTCTCCCGCAATAGCTCCATGTCCTCGGTGTCACCGTAGATGTTGTCGCCCAGCCCGATGTAGATCTGCGGCCGCAAGGCCAGGATCGTGTCCCAGATCGGCTGGGGCTTGCTCTCACGGGCACACGAGCCGAAGGCGATGCGCTGGATGACGTCGGCGTCGGTCTGTACTGGCGCGGCCGACACCGGGGCCAGGGCCGCCACCCCGACCAGCGCCGGGAGTAGGAACAGCAGTCGCTTCATGATGTTGAATCCTCGATCGACGTTCGGAGAGTGCAATGGATGGGCGAACTCACCTAGGACGATACCAGCCGCCTGGACCTTTTGCCAGCACCGATTCGCAGCGGCCCGCCAGGCTATCTGCCGGGCCCGGCCCCGGTCGGCAGAAACTGGCCGGCACTCACGCCCATGGAGACATAGATGCTCATCAGGGCATCGACGGAGAGCTGGGCATCTTCGACGGCGGTCGCCGGCACGAAGAGCAACCCGCCGCCCACCGGCACCGGCGCCGTGGGCACGATGACGATCAGATAGTCCTGGTTGTTGATGCGGCGCGGCTCGGACGAGACAAGCAAGGCCAGGAAGCCGCAGCCGCTCTCGCCGCCGAAGCGGACGAAGACGGCCTTCATCTTCTTCAGGTCCCCTTGCTCCTGGGGCTGCAGCATGTCCACGACCTGCTCCGCGGTGCCATAGAGCGGACCCAAGACGGGAATGTGCTTGAAGAGCTTGCCCAGGAGCGGCTGGATGAAGCCGCGGGCGCCCATCTCGACGAGGATGCCGACACCGAAGACCAACCCCAGGACAAAGAGCGTGCCGATGGCGTAGGCCGCCCCCGGACCGTCGGCGAAGGGCACGCCCAGCCGGCGGATGAAGCCGCCAATGACCGTCTTGGGCCCCAAGAAATCGAGGAGAATCCCCGCGACCCAGACCACAACGATAATGGTGACCACGAGAGGCAAGAGGGCCAGCGCCCCCGCCAGGAACAGGCGGACGGCACGCTTGAAAATGGGCCGCAACGGATTCGACATGAAGCCACCTGATCTGAGAATCACAGGGCCGACCAGCGGGGACGGATCACTGTCCACGTCTGGGCAAGCTGACATAGATGAGGAGTTGCCGATCCCCCAGGGATGCGACCGTTGGGTCGCCGCCATGGAAGCCGAGGAAGCTGGGAGCGGCCCATTGCCGGCCGTCCTTGGAGTAAACCCACCAGACGCCGCGCATCGATGAGCCGTAGAACCGCATCCCCTCGCCATGAGCGACCAGGTTGCCCGTCCAGTTCACGCCTGGCCGGGAGGGGATGTCGTCCCGGCGGGTGAACTCGAGTCCATCCGCGGACTCGGCATGGTAGGCCCCGTCTTCGGGTCGGCCAATCGGTGCGATCATGTGCCAAGTCTGCCCCAGGCGGAGGACGGCACAGTCGATCACTCGCTTGCCCTCCACCGCGAAGCGGGCGCCGGACTCGAACTCGTAGTGGATGCCGTCGGTGGAGATGGCGGAGTAGATGGCCGTGGTGTCCCGGTCGCCAGGCCGGCGTGGGTTCGGCGTCGAGGTGAAGTACATCCGCACTCGGCCGTCGTCGAGCGTGACCAGGGTGGGGTCGAAAGGCCGCATGTACTGTGGCGGCAGCCCCTCGAAGACGACCTTGCGCGGCTTCGACCAGTTCTTGCCTTCCTCATCGCCGAAGGCCACGGCCACCCGGTCGAAGGCGGCGCGGTCATCCTCGGGAAACCACTGAAACGTCGCCAGCCAGCGGCCGTCGCGCATCCGGGTCACGGACGGCACCCCGGCCCGCTCGACGAAAACGGTCTCCGCGCCGAAGCCATCCCGGTCGGAGCCTAGCCGCATCATGAGGTCGTTGTTCCACGGATGGCCGCCGCCCGGCGGTGGACCGGGAGGCTGGCCCGGCCGTGGCCCCGGGGGCGGCTGGCGGGGTGGCTGCTGCGATGCGGCGCTGCCCGCCAGGAAAGCGAGCATCAGCCCCACGGCCAGAGCCAATCGACTTCCACGCCCGAGCTTGCTGATCATCGTGTCTCCCTCGTCTTGATGCGTTGCTAGGGTTTTCCGATCAGGGCCAGCACGTGCTCCGCAACCGCTCGCCCCGACTGCGGGTTTTGTCCAGTCACGATCCGGTCACAGGTCACCGCGAACGGCGTGAACGGCTGCGGTGCCCGGCGGTAAACCGCGCCGCGCTTTCGCAGCTCAGCCTCGGTCAGGAAAGGAACGTGTTGATCCAGCTCGGCCAGCCGCTCTTCCTCGTTCGAAAAGCCCGTGACGACCTTGCCCGCGATCAGGTGGTTGCCGCTGGGCATGATGATGTTGAGCAGAGCGACGGCACCATGGCAGACCGAAGCCACTACGCCGCCCTCCTCGTAGATACGGCGGGCCAGGGCCTGCAAACCCACATGGTCGGGGAAGTCCCAGATCACCCCATGGCCGCCAGCGAAGTAGATGGCCGCGTAATCCTCAGCCTTCACCTGGTCGGGCCGCAGCGTTGCCCCCAGCCGTCGCATGAAGTCGGGGTTCTGGTAGTAGTCCCAGTCGATGGGTTCTGCCATCGGCCCTAGGCTGGCGGGGTCGATGGGCGTGTAGCCGCCGGCCGGGCTGACGAAGTCGACCTGCCAGCCCGCTGCCTGGACGACGTCGACGAAATGGACCGCCTCCCCCAGCCAGAGCCCCGTCGGTCGCAGCATCTCGGGGTACTTCGCGGTGCTGGTCACGACCACGAGGATGCGCTTCGGCATGAGCATGATCCTTAAGGCCCTGAACGGGGGCGAACGCCAGCCCGCTCCGACCTGGATTCTATCCGCCGGCCCCGCCCCGCACAAACGACGGGCCTGAGGTCACCAGCCGGAGTCGGATTTTGTGCGTTGTGCGGCATGTGCGGCTCGTTCCGCCCAGGCCGAACCCAACCCCCGCCGAGCCCGGCGAATCCTGCAGGTGCGCGGCCCGGAGCGGACCGATTCCACTTCCAGCATGGACTCGCTGCCCCACCCGGAGGGATGGATCGATGACTCCCGTCTGCCGTGCCGCCACGCTGAGCCTGGCGGCTTCCTGCTGGCTGGCTTCGCTAACTTTCGCCCAGGACACCGCCGCGGTGCCCCCCGGAGCGTCGGCCGCCCCCGCTCCGCTCATGACCCCCATCGTGCAGTCGGGCCTGGACGTGGACGGCACCGCCTTCCACTACCAGCCGTCGGCCTTCGTCAGCGAACTGTGCGATCCGCTCGCACCGATCTGCTGCGAGCCGCCCCGCTTCTGGGTCGGTGCCGAGTATCTGCTTTGGACCATCCGCCCCGGACCGCTGCCCGTGCCCGTGGCCACCACCTCGACGCTGATCCCGCCTCCCGTCACCGGCGCGGTCGGCCGGCTGGGAGAGCCCGGCACCGTCGTCGTGCTCGGCAACCAGGACCTGAACTACGGCACGTTTTCCGGCCTGCGGATGAACGTCGGCTATTTGATCAGCCCCTCGGCCGGCATCAGCCTGGAGGGCAGCGGTTTTTTCTTGGAGCGACGCACGGACGACAACTTCGCCGTCACCGATGACCAGGGCAACAACCTCCTGGCCATTCCCGTCGTCAACGTGCTGTCCGGGAATGAAGGCCGGGCCATCTACGGCTTCCCCGGCGAGTTCATCGGCGGGATCGGCATCAGCAGCGGCTCGCGGCTCTGGAGCGCTGAGACCAACGCCGCTCTGCTCGGAATCGCCGAGCGCGGGGCCTGGCGCTTCGACCTCCTGGCCGGCTTCCGCTATGCCGACCTCAACGAAAACGTCGGCATCGGGGCCAGCACCTTCATCATCGGCCAGGGCTTCCTCTCGACCTACCGCGACATCCAGCTTTTCCCCGGCGACACCATCATCACGCAGGACAACTTCCGGGCCCGCAACCAGTTCTACGGCGGTCAGATCGGCCTCCGGGCTGAGACCACCTTCCGCCGCTTCTTCCTCCAGGGCGTCGCCAAGATCGCCCTGGGCGGCCCCCGCCAGCGGCTCGAAATCGACGGCCTGACGACCGTAGTCGCGAGCGGCGTCGTTCTCCAGGACCAGGGCGGCGTCTTCGCCTCGCCCACCAACATCGGCTCCTATTCCCGCTCCCAGTTCAGCGTCCTGCCCGAAGCCGGCGTCACCCTCGGCTGGCAACTCAACGAGGCCGTCCGCGTCGGGGTCGGCTACACCTTCCTCTACTGGACCAACGTTGCGCGGCCCGGTGAGCAGATCGACCGCGTCATCAATCCGACCTTCCTGCCCACGACCCGCGACTTCAGCGTCACGCCGTTCGGCCCGATCCGGCCGCTGCCGACCGGCGACCGCAGCGACTTCTGGGCCCAGGGCATCAACTTCAGCCTGGAGGTGCGGTTCTAACCGCTGGCTCCGACCATCCGTCGGCCCCCGTCCGCCCTTGGCCCGCGTGGTACTCCCACGCGGGCCAATGGCATTTGACCTCGCCTGCCGATGGCGGATAATGACGCCGTTGCCTTCGTGGGGATGCTGTTCCGCATGGATCGCCAGCTTTCCGTCCATTTGCTTCCGAACCTGGCCGCGCCGGAGCGTCTGCCGGGCAGCGTGGCCGTCGTGATTGACGTGCTCCGGGCCAGCACGACGATCATCCATGCCCTGGCGGCGGGCTGCGGCGTGGTCTGGCCCGTGGCCGATCTCGAAGCCGTCCAGCCCCTGGCCAGCAAGCTCTGGAGTGAGGGCCAGCCCGTGGTGACGGGCGGCGAACGCGACTGCCTGCCCATCCCGGGCTTCGACCTGGGCAACTCCCCCAGTGACTACACGCAGGAGACCTGCCGGGGTAAGCAGGTGGTCCTGTCGACCACCAACGGCACCCGGGCCCTGCTCCATGCTGCCGCGGCCGACAGGGTGCTGGTCGCAGGCTTCGTCAATTTCAGTGCCGTGTGTGAGCAATTGGCTCGGGACGAGCGCCCCGTGCATCTGATCTGTGCGGGGACGGGCGGCGCGGTCACGCTGGAAGACACGCTGCTGGCCGGCGCCTTCGTCGACGCCCTGCAGCGCAAGCAGCTCACCCTATGCGACAGTGCCCGCCTGGCCTGGGACTGCTTCGAGCACCATGGCATGATCGTCGAGGAAGCCCTGCGGCTCAGCCAGGGCGGCCGCAACCTCATCGCCGCTGGCCTCGAAGACGACCTGGCCATCGCCGCCCAGGTCGACCGCTTCCTCATCGTGCCGGAACTGAAGCGCGACCCGGAGCGCCTCGAAGTCGGCGCGGTCGGATTGGCCCGCAGCCGCTGGCCCCTCCAGCGCTAGGGGGCGCCGCGCCGGGCTACTCGTGGCGGATCGCTTCGATCGGGTCCATGTAGGCAGCGCGGCGGGCCGGGTAAACGCCGAACACCAGCCCCACGCCCAGGGACACGCCCAGCGAGACGAGCGGCGACCAGAGCTGGATGATCGTCGGCAGTTCGGCCAGGCGCGTGATGACCAGGGCCGAGACGACTCCCAGGAGCACCCCGAGCACGCCGCCCGCCGTCGACAGCACCATCGTCTCCACCAGGAACTGGCGAAGGATGTCCCGGCGTTTGGCTCCCAGGGCCCGGCGGATGCCAATCTCTCGGGTCCGCTCCGTGACCGTGGCCAGCATGATGTTCATGATGCCGATCCCCCCTACGAGCAGGGCGATGGAGGCAATCGCGCCCAGGACCATGGTGAAGAGCCGCTGAGTCTGCTCGGCCCGCTCCAGAAGGTCGAGTGGCACGGTCAGGACCACGTCTTGCTTCGGATGAAACTGGTCCACCATACTCTGGAGCAGTTGCGCGGTGGCTCGCACTTCCTCCAGGCGGTGCACGCCGATGGTAATCTGACTGATTTCGAGTTGCTCCGCCTGGATGGAGCCGGCCTGGATCGAAACGAGCATCTTGCCGAAGCGCACCCGGTCCGTGCTAAAGGGGATGTAGGCGTCGAGGTTGTAGTCCTGGGCGGCGAGGCTGGAGCCGACGCCGGCCGTGGGCGAACGCCGCTCGGTGACGCCGACCACGCGGTAGAAGTGGCTGCCCCCCAGGCGCACCGACTGGCCCAGCGGGTCTTCGCGCGGGAAGAGCTGCGCAGCGGCCTCGGCCCCCAGCACGACCACGTTGGCGAAGGTGCGGTCGTCCTCGTCGGTGAGGAAGCGGCCCCGCTCCACGCGCAGGCTGTTCAGCACGGGGTAGTCGGGAGTGACGGCGACGATGCGGGCATCGACGCGCCGCTCTCGGAAGCGGGCCTCTTTGCGAAACTCGCGGGTCGGCGTCGCCGAGGCCACCGTGGGAATGGTCGACCGAATCCGCTCTAGGTCCGCCCAGGTCAGACCGTAGGAAACGAGCAGCCGCCGCGCCGCCGACTGCCGGCCATCGTCGGTCGGCTTGACGCTGCGGAGGATGAGATTGGTGGCGCCCAGTTGCTTGATCTGCTCGACGGCCTCGTAGCGGGCCGCCTCGCCGACGGCCAGCATCACGATGACCGACGCCGTCCCCAGCACCATGCCCAGCGCGGTCAGGCTGGAGCGGAGCCGGTGGGCCGCGATGTTCCGCAGCCCGAGCCGCAAGGAATGGATGAGTCCCGTCCAGAACATGGCCAGCACTCCGGCGGGGCCGAACCGCGTTACCGGTCTTCCAGCTCGCGCCGCTGCTGTTCCTTGCGCTTCTGCTCGAGCCTTTGCAGGTTGCTATCCAGGTCGGTGATCAGCTCTCGCAGCTTCTGTAGTGCCTGGTTGAATTCGATTAGCTTCTTCATCTCAGCCATGATGTTCTCGAGCTGGGCCAGCAGCCGGTCGAGCGGTGCCATGGCTTCGGCGATGGCCGCGATCGGCACCCGATTGCCCTCGCCCTCCAGCCGGCGGGCCAGCCGCTCCAAGGCGTCGGCCACTGCCGGAAAGCCCCCTTCGGAGTCGAGAAGCTCGGCCAGGGGCTGGCAAATCTTCTTGTCGACCCGATCGAGTACCGGAGCCGCACAGCGATTGAGGGCCAGCTCCCGGTAGACCTGGCGGAAGTCGCGCAGCACCCTTTGTTCGAGTTGGGCGCGAGTCTGGGGCATGAGTCGCTGCCAGTGGCGGACCTGGCCGGCGGCAGCCCGAGCGTCGGCATCCGCCAGCGTCGCCACCTCCTGCTCCAGTTGGCCAAGCTGCCGCCGGACTTCCCGCAGCCCCTCGACGATCTCCTCGCAGCGATCGCGCAGCTCCTCCTCGCGCTTACCCACCTCGATGAGGAGTTCCTGCTCCGTGACCACCTGAAAGTCGAAGACCTCGGCGGCCCGGCCAGTCTGCGGGGCCGGCACCACCCGCGCACCGTCCAGCGTCCGATTGTCATAGGCCACCAACCGCACGAGCAGCCGATAAGGCGGATTGAGAATCGGCTCATTGAGGGCCTTGCCCGCTTGCAACCGCAGGAGCAGGGTGTCGAGGAACTCGTCGGTCGGCTTCAGGACCGGTCCATAGAGATTGCGGTCTTCGTAGGCCGAGATGAATTCACGGGTTGGCTCGAAGCGGGGAGCGACCGCGAAGCCCCAGGGCCCGGCAACGGGCAAGCGCAGCAGGGCGGGCAGCGTGCTGAAGGGATCGCCAGGCTGATCGGCGAGCAGCCGTCCGAGCCGGATGTCGCCCACTTGCTCGAAGCGGTAGCCAGTGCCGGGCTGGACTTGGCCCACGGGCTCGAACCGGCGTAGCGGCACGAAGCCCCGGAACTCCACGGTGCGATTGGGCCGCTCCAGGGTGACCTCGTAGCCGGCCGCGGTTAGGCCATGGTCGTCGCGGATCACGGCCGTGAGCGGCATCAGAGCCTGGGGCGTGATCATCTTGCGGCTGACCACGTCGAAGCTGACCCGGGGAAACTCCGGCTCCCGGTCGGGAACGCCGACGACGAGCAGCCGTCGAGCCAGGACGATGCCGTCGCCATCCTCGAGTTCTAGCCGCAGCCGCCGCTCCGGCCCCACGACTGGCGCGAGGAGCAACTGGAAGGTCGCGCTGCCCGGCGTGTGGAGCACTTCGCCGGGACTGGTTTCGAGCGGCCCGGCCGGCAGCAAACGGACCTGCTGGAGCGGCTTGTAGGATTCGCCTTCGATGCGGACCCGGCTGCCGACGGGTGCGTCGGCTCGGGACTCGTCGCCGTCCAGCGGGAGCGGCAGCGGTCCGACCGTGACGCGCTCCAGGCTTTCGTGCAGGTAGCCGGGCTCATCGTG
>CALLZJ010000345.1 GCA_937858435.1 uncultured bacterium | reverse complement strand
CCTACCCCGCCGGCCGCTATCTCACTCGGACGGGTGAACTGCTCGAGCCCAACGGCGTCCTACTCGCCGGCGCCGCTGGGGCCCATACCGGTCTCATGGCCCGCAAAGCCCAGTTGCGCACCTTGGCCAACCAGCGTGCCGAGGTGGACGCCGAGTTGGAAAGCATCGAAACTGAACTCGCAACGCTCGAAGACGAAGTTCATGCGTTGACGGCAGCCCAGGCCACTTCCGACCAGCGGCTCCAGGCAGCTAGCGAGCAATTGGCCGATCTCGGTGCCCGCATCGTCCGGCATCGGGAACGCGGTGCGGGCGTGGCCGAGGAACTGCATCTAAGCACGCTGGAGTTGAGCCAACTGCAGGCAGAAATGGCCGCCCTGGAAGCAGAGAAGTCACGGCTCACCGCGGCGGCTGAGCTGCAAGAGGCCCAGGTCGCCGCCCTGCAGACGGAGATCGAACGGCTGGAGCACGAACAGGCCACCAGGGCTGCCGAGCGCGAGTCCGTGCAAGAGGTCTGTACCCAGTTGAAGATCGCGGTGGCTCAGACCGAGGTGCGGCACCGGACGCTGGTGGAACAACTCGAGCGGGAAGAAGAGCGCATCGCCCAACTCGAAGCAGAACGCGGTGAACAGGAACGGAGCAGCCGGGGGTGGAGCGAGCGTCTGACCCAGTCGGGCCTGGCCATCCGCCGCCTGGCCATCGAGATCGCGGAGGCCACGGAGCGGCGCGGCGAGCAGGAAACCGCCCTCGCGCAGTACCGCGCCATCGCCAGCGGCCTACAGGAGAAGCGGGCGCGGCATCAGGTGAGTCAGTCCCAGCACCGAGCCACCTGGCAACAACAGCAGCAGCACCTGCATCAGCTTGAACTGCGGGCCGCCCAGGTTCGCCATGAGCATCAGGCCCTGATCCAGCAGATGCAAACCGATTTGAACGCGGACCTGGAGTCGGTCGAGGCGTCGACCCGAGCCGCTGCCGAACTCGTGAGTGCCTGTGACGGAGTGGCCCCGGAAGCCGCCGCTGGCGCGGCGCCGCCACCCGACCGCACCGCTCTTGAGCAAGAAATCCAGGAGCTACGCCGCAAGATCGGTCGGCTGGGCAGCGTCAATCTCGACGCCATTCAGGAACTGCGCGACCTGGAGGCACGCATTCAGCCCTTGCAGCAACAGCACGACGACCTGGTGACCGCCCAGCAATCCTTGCTCGACATCATCGACAAGATCAACGCCGACAGCCGTCAGCTCTTCCAGGTCACGTTCGACTCGGTGCGGGGCCACTTCCAGGAGATCTTCCGCAAGTTGTTCGGCGGCGGCATGGCCGACGTGGTGCTGGAGAACCCGGCCGACGTGCTGGAAAGCGGCATCGAGATTGTCGCCCGGCCGCCTGGCAAGGAAGCCCGCAGCCTGATGCAACTCAGTGGCGGTGAGAAGTCGCTGACGGCCGTGGCCCTGTTGCTGGCCATCTTCCGCGACAAGCCAAGCCCCTTCTGCATCATGGACGAAGTCGATGCCGCCCTCGATGAGGCCAACGTCGGCCGGTTCGCGGCCCTGCTCCGCGAATTCCTGGACCGCTCGCAGTTCATCCTCATCAGCCATTCGAAGAAGACCATCGCCGCCGCCGACGTGCTCTATGGCGTGACGATGGAAGAGGCCGGCGTCTCCAAGCGCGTCGCCCTGCGGCTAGCGGCGGAACAGGCGACCGGCGTGCCCCCGGCCCAGGCGGCCTGAGAATCGGACGCCGAGCGATGCTGAATGGGCTTAGCAGAGATGCTCTTGCTCAAACTTCTGAATCTTGTCGACGCGGCGCTGGTGCCGAGTCCCTTCGAATGCCGACTCGATCCAAATCTTGACCATGCGTTCGATGAGTTCCTCGCCGAGCAAGTCGGCTGAGAGGCAGAGCACGTTGGCGTCGTTGTGGCGGCGGCTCATCTCGGCGGTGATGCTGTCATGGCAGGGAGCGGCCCGAAAACCCCCCCCCTTGTTGGCCGCGATCGACATCCCGATCCCCGTCCCGCAGATCAGGATGCCCCGCTCAACTTCCTTCTCGCCCACCAGTTTCGCGGCCTGGAAGGCAAAGTCCGGGTAGTCGCAGCTATCCAGCCCGCGGGTGCCGACGTCGATAACCTCATGCCCCCACCCCCGGAGCACGGCGGCGATGCGCTGTTTGGCCTCGAAGCCACGGTGGTCGCTACCCAGGGCAACTTTCATATCGGTCGGTCCGCCCGATGGTCCATCAGGGTCAGCCACTGTTGACCACGTTCCTGGATGGCCTGCCAGATCATGGCGGCGCATTGGTCGTAGGCGGCCTGATCCCCGCCAAAGGGGTCGGAGATATCATAGCCTTCACCAGCCAAAAGCTGGAGAGAAATCTCATTCGGCTCGGTATGCGGGGCCAAGAGCCGGACGTGAGCCTGGGTCATGGCGTAGATCACATCCGCACCGAGTAAAGCCTCCGCGGAAAGCTGCTGGCTCCGATGCGACTCGAGATCAGCCTGCCAACGGCGCACTGCCTCTCGGGCGTGAACGGAAGCGGGTTCTTCGGGCCGGGCCGCGACCCCGGCTGACTCGATCCGCCAGCCGCGCTCGGCCAATTGCGCTTCCGAACAACCCAATGTTTGTGCCAGCCAGGTCCGAGCCAGAGCAGCCGCCATCGGACTGCGACAGGTGTTCCCGGTGCAAACAAAGAGGATCATCGCGGGCGGCAGCGCCGACGGCCAGTTCTCTCCCGTTTCCGTCACGAAGATCGACTCCCGCCACTCCAGGCATGCCGGGGCCGGCTCGGCCGCCCAGTTCTCGCCTAGTTCCACGCTCTGATCGGCAGCGGCCTGTGCATCCGCCGGCATCCAGACCACCCAGTCAGGACGCGCTTCGGCCAGTATCTGCAACCAGGACATCTTGGGAATGAACAGGTCCAGGTGGCCGGCATGTTCGAACAGCCGTCGGGTTGCCTCCGGCAGCGGCGCCTGGGCCGACAGGATCGGCAACGGCAGCCGGCCGAACTGGGTGCCAGGCGGCGCGAACCGTAGGGCCTTGCGAATGGGACGTGGCAAAGCGGGGAGGTAGGCCGCCAGCTCCGGGCCGTCCGGCACCAGCACCAGGGTCCCCACTGCCGGCGTGGTGCTGAGCGAGCCGCTGGCCTGCAAGATCCCCTGCTGCCCACCGAGCGTGACTCGGACGCGGCCGTCCTCGGCCAGAACGCCCAGGATGCGTTCGAGACAGGCGAACGCATCCGCGGTCGGAGATGGTTGATGCTCGGAACTCATAGATGTCCTGGATGCTAACCGCCTGACTGGTGAGGGTCAAGCGACGCCTTGCGCCAGGCCTGCATCGTGAAGCCAAGCGGGCAGACCGAATGGCCCCGGGCTAGCTTGAATTTCAAGAGCGCTGGCTCCCGTAGAGCCCGTGCTGTTGGATGTAACATTCGACGGCGCGCGGCACCAGATAGCGAATCGAACGGCCCTCTGAAGCCCGAACGCGCAAGTCGCGGCTGGAGATCTCGACCAACGGCATCGTGACCCACTGGCCCCGAAACGGCGGCGCGATAGCCGACGTGGGTGCTCCGGGTCGACCCGCCACCACCAGGCTGGCACGCTCGGCGATGCCGGCGGGATCACGCCAGTTATTAAGATCGGCCAGCGTATCGCCCCCCACGATCAAGTGCAGTTCATCCTCCTGGTGATCGCGCTGGAGCTGGGTCAGAGTGTCGACCGTGTAACTCGGTCCGGGGCGGTCCCGTTCGTGAAGTCCCACCTCGAATGAGGTCTCTCCCGCCAGGGCCAATTCCAGCATCTCCTGCCGATGGTGGAACGACGTCTGCTCCTGCTCGAGTTTGTGGGGTGGCCGCGGGGCGAGCATGAAGATGACGCGCTCGAGCTGCGCTTGCTCGCGGCACTGCTCCGCGAGGATGAGATGGCCCAGGTGCACAGGATCGAAGCTGCCGCCGAGGATGCCAATCCGCATGAAGACTCCGTCGCCTCTTGGGCCCTTGCGTGTCAGGAAGCCTCTGCCAACCGCAGCCCGACCGGCAGTTCCTCGCCGAAGAACTGCCGGGCCTCGGCACCGTCTAGCTCGCCGCCTTCAAGGACGAGACGAATCATATGGCTGGAGGCCTGGGTCGCCTCGAGCCGACCGACGACCAACGTCCGGGTTTCATCCGTTACATCCAACGAGCGATGTTCGACCCGGCGGGCCAGGTGGGCCAGCGCCAGTTGCCAGGCGGTTTTCTCGTGTTCCCGGTCCGGTGCCAGCGGAGCGAGTTGGCGGAGCCAGGGCTCGACGGTCTCCGCTGGCAGCACGGCGTTGAGCGGGCCGTAGAGCAGCCGCCGGGCTCCGAGCCGAGCCAGCGCCCAGAACAAGTGAGCGGCGAAGGGAGGCCGCCGCAGTTCCCGCAAGGCTGCCTGGCCCAGAATGGTCTTCGCTCCCACGTCGAGCCGCTCCAGACTCCCGGCTGCCCGCCACATCTCGGCCAGATCGTTTGGATTGGGGCGAAAGCTCGACCGGCCGCCCTTGCCCGGAATCAAGAACGGCCGCAGCCTTTCCCACAGACTCTGTTGATGGGCCGTGCTGAGCCCCCCCGCCACACGCCGCCACAGAATCCACACGTCGGCCGTGCCCGCTGCTTCCGTTCGGGGCGCGGTCAGCGTACCCGGGCCAACGGCAACACGCGTCGGACTCGCCAGCACTTTCCAGAGTTGCTCGACTCGGAAGCGGTCCTTGGCCTCGCCGAACCCCGGTCGGAGCGTGAACCCGGTCAGTTGCAGCCAGCGGGCCAAATGGACCGGAGTGCGGTGCCGTTGCTCCGCCTGGGCCAGGAGCAGATCGAAGAGCCGACGACACAGGCCGGTGGGCCAGCGCCAACGCCCGGCTTCGAGTGCGTCCTCGAGTCGGCGTGTCAGTTGCTTCAGCGGATCGGGTTCGGGCTGGTTGAAGGCATCGGCAATGCGCCCAGCGGCTACCTGCACCCGCCCTTCGGGCCAGACTTCTTCTGCCAACCCGGGACGGGAATCGGTCTCGTTCTCAGGGTCGACCAGAGCCCGGGTGTTGAACTCCAGCCGCCAACGCTGGTCCGAGTTCTGGGCGACCAAGGAGAGTTCAAGCGTGCCGATTTCCGTGAGGCGGGCCGCCAGGGTGACGGGGACCGTCTTCGTGCCGCTCCGCTTGCCCCCACGCAGCACGCTCTGGACCGGATTGAGACGAAAGAGCTCGCCCGGCGGCAGGTCGAGCACGGAGCCCGGCCGATCGGCAGCCCGCAGCGTAGAGGTCCAGAGCGGAAACTGGACCGGTTGCCCCAGTGCCAGTTCAAGCACGGGCTCTGCCAGTCGCACTTCAGTCCCTTCCTCCAGCCCCTGGGAGACCACGCAAAGCTGGGCCAGCCCTTGTTCCTGGTTCCGCGACCGCACTCCCAGGTAGTAGGACCGTGCCAGCCCACCGCTGATCCGCTTCCCGCCGGTGTGCCGCAGCCAGCCGTAGTAGGCTGCCCCGAGCGCCACCGCCAGATCGAGGGACGGGCTCGTCAAGGTGATGGGCTGCCAGGGCTGGCCAGGCTGATCGAACCAGCGCCGCATCACGGCGACAAGCCGCTGCCGGAGTTGGGCCGATTGGAAGACACCGCCGTTGAACAGAATCGCCTCGGGTGGTCTTTCTGGCGTGATGCCATGCTGCCGAAGGAAGGCAGCCAGGTGGACGGTTACGGCGGGATCGCTGACAAAAGGCAGTCCAAGCTCTTGCAGCCCCAACCCGCTCTTCCGCTGAGGAAAAGCCTCGAAGCCGACCAAGGGGAAGAACCCCTCGAGCAAGACTTCGTTCACGTCGGTAGCGGTGAGATGGGTGGAGAGGGCACCGCCAATGACCGACCGACCACGCCCCATGACGGTGATCGGCACATCGGCAGGCGGATTCGGCCCCAGCAGGGCCTCCTTGGCCTGGCGGCAGGACTGGGTCAGGGCGGCGAACCGGGCGGCATCCAACTTTCCAGCCTGGGGCAGCCGGCCTTCGACGGCCCGGGCCAGGGCCAAGTCCATATTGTCGCCACCTAGCAGCAAGTGTTCGCCAACCGCCTGGCGGACAAAGCCCAGTTGGCCTTCATCGGCGACGGTCTCAATTAGGCTGAAATCGCTGGTCCCGCCGCCCACGTCGATGACCAGGCAGCGCATGCCGGGACTTAGTCCCTCCAGGTGATGGCTGGTGCGGGCCTCATGCGCGATCCAGGCGTAGAAAGCAGCCTGGGGCTCTTCGAGGAGTATGAGCTGTTCGAAGCCTGCCTGGCGTGCGGCCTCCGCGGTGAGCTGGCGGGCCACGTCGTCGAACGAGGCCGGGACCGTCAGGACAATCGGCTGAGCTTCGAGCCGCGCGTCGGGGCTCCGGCCCGCCATGACATGATTCCAGGCGCTGCGCAGGTGCAACAAGGTGCGCTTGGATGCTTCGACCGGGGAGACCTTGGCCACCTCCGGGGCAGCACCCCAGGGGAGAATGGCCGCCGTTCGGTCGACCCCCGCGTGGCAGAGCCAGGATTTGGCGGAAGCCACCAGCCGCCCGGGAACCAAGGCTCCCTGCCGCCGCGCGAACTCCCCGACGAGGAAGCCCGCCTGGGGGTCCCAGGGCAAGGCACAGGTCCCGGCCGGCAGGTCGTGCGCTCCCGGAAGGTACTGGAATGATGGCAAGAGAGGCAAGGGCTCGACCTCGCCCTGGCTAACGTGCTGCGGAACGCGAAACGGCTTCACCTGGGGGATGCCGGACCGGGCCGGGCTAGCGGTGTCGACGTAAGCCAAGGCACTATTGGTCGTGCCTAAATCGATCCCGATCAAGAACCGTGGCATGGGGCCGCTCGCGGAACAAGGAGGGTCGGCGCGGGACAAAACCATCTTAGCTCGTGCCGCCAGAGCATGCCACGGGTTGATTGCGACCGTCTGGACCGCCCCGGAGCCTGATTCCGGAAGCACAAAAAAGTTGGCGGGCGGCCAGCGAAGATAGGATAATACTCCGGTCCGCTTCAGAGGCCGGCCGTCTTCTTGAGGTCGCCCATGTCGGCCAAGATCCACCTTGAACGCATGATGCATCGCAACTCGGTGGCGGTGCGGGGTGAAACCGTCGCCTCGTATGCGCTGCTGAAGCTGGTCCCTTCCTTCGAAGGTGCCAAGTCCGCCCCGCCGCTCAACCTGTCCCTGGTCATGGACGTGAGCGGCTCCATGTATGAAGAGGACGGCACGGGGCTCAATCGGCTGCGGCGCGTCCAGAACGCCGTCCTGGCTGCCCTGCCCATGCTGCGCCCTGCGGATAGCCTCAGCCTGGTCGCCTTCGGCCACGACGCCGCCGTCATCCTCGAGCCCACGACACTGGCCGAGCGCGACCGCATCGCCGAGGTGGTACGGCAACTCGACCGCATCGAAGTCGACCCAGGCGGCACCGCCATGGACGCCGGCATGCGCCTGGCCCGCGACCTGCTCGCCCCTCGGGCCAGCCCCGAGGTCCTTTCCCAGATGCTCGTGCTCACCGACGGCGAAACGTCCGGCGATCAGGCCTGCCGAGAACTCGCTGAACAGTTGCCGGGCCTCCACGTCCAGTTGACGCTCATGGGCGTCGGGACCGAGTGGAACGAAACCCTGCTCAAGGAAATGGCTCGGCTCGGCAAGGGCAACTGGTACTACATCGATGCCGATCAGCCGGCCGAGACGGAGCGCATTTTTGGGATCGAGTTTGGCCACCTGACATCGGCCCTCTTCACCGACGTGGCCCTGCTCGTCCGTCCGGTCCGCGATGTTCGCATCAAGCGCTGTCGCCAGGTCGTCCCCGAGATTCGCGATCTGCAGCTTGAGCAATGTGACGACCGGCTGCTGAAGGCCACGGTCGGCACGCTGGGGCGAGATCAAACGGCCAAGTTCATCCTGGACCTGAGCCTGCCCGCCCGCCCCGACGGCAGCTACGTTTTGTCCCAGGTGGAAGCGACCTATCGGGTGGCCGGCACCGCCGGCACGACGGGCCCGATTCCCTTGCAGATCGCTTATGCAGCCAACGCGCCAAGCTACCTCAACGCCGAAGTGGCCAAGCACATCGACGAGGTGCAGATCTTTGAGTTGAACCGGAATCTGCAGCAGGCCATCAGCGGCGCCAACACGGTCGAGATTCAGCGGCTCGCTCAGACCATCGAGAAGAAAGCGGAAGTCATGGGGCCGCGTGGTCGCAAGAAGACCATGCTGGCGCGACAGGTGCTCGAAGAACTCGGCCAGGGGGGCCGGGTCTCACGCAAGACCCAGCTCGCGCTCGACGATTGTGCGCGGCTGGCAGACGAGATGCCGCTGGGCGAAGCAGCCACGCCCACGGAAGGTAAACAGTCATGATCAAATGCCCATACTGCGGTCACGGCAACGAGGACGGCACGCTCTTCTGCGAGCAGTGCAAGTCCGATCTGGGCGCGCTGGCCGAGAATGTCCCCGTGGCCGATCCGCTCGAAACCTTTGCGGCCGAGACCGGCATCTCCAAGCAGGCGGACCCCACCGGCGAGAACCCGGTGGCCCCCCCGGCCCCGGAGGCCACGCCGGAGCCCGCCGCGGCTGCCTCTTCAAGCCCGTCGCTGCCGCCCGGGTCCCAGCCCAAGCTGGTCGTCATTCGCGGCACCCGCATCAATTCCGAGTATCCGCTTTACGAGGGCGAGAACTACATCGGCCGGACCGACGAGAAGCCCGTCGACATCGACCTCGAAGACCAGGAGCCGCCCGACCGCATCTGGTCCAGCCGGCAACATGCCTGCATCGTGCTCCAGAACGGCAGCATGACGATCGAAGACCTGAACAGCTCCAACGGCACCTTCGTCAACCGGACCCGCGTCTACCCGAACCAGAAGCGCGACCTGCAGATCGGCGACATCATCCAGATCGGCACCGTACAGCTCAAGGTTAGGGCCTAGGCGGGGTGCATTCCTAAGAACGCCCACATCCCGGAAGTTCCACCTGGCCACACCGCCCAAGCGTCGCCCCGTTCGCTTGGACGACCGCTGGTTACGAGCAGCCACAACCGGGTTGTATACGCCTGTTCATTATGGTAGACTCCAAAGCCTGCCCGGGCTCTCGGGAACGCGACAGGGTCAACCCGGGGCCGCAGGTCCGAGCCCGAAATGGCGCCGAGAGGCGATGCATGGTCCTGAAACCCTGTGAAATCGACGCGGTGCATGCGTCCAAGAGCCCCAAACCCACTCGGCGACTCCTCTGGAAAGCTCTGGCGCTTGCGCCGAGAAGCGTGGCGAGCCCTGGAACCCCCGTCGGCAGGCCTAGGAGAGCCCGTGGAGCCCCCTGGCGCGGCCTGCGAATGTCACCCGGAGAACCTGAATGGCCCCCACCTTCGGCCCTCCGAACTGGCGGACTAAGCGAGCCATTATCCATAGAATAACGGTTTGCTTGCATGGCCTGGCGCCGCGGGGACCGCTCCGTGGGTGGCGGGCCACAGTCGGAGGAAATCCCCTTGCCTGATGAGCTGCCGCCCGGTTCAAACGGACCCGCCTCGCCGACCCCGCCGGACGGTGCCGCGCCCGA
>CALLZJ010000344.1 GCA_937858435.1 uncultured bacterium | reverse complement strand
TGCGGTTGTCCCCGCCGAGACCGGTCTCGCCCCCCGGGGCGCGCCCGGCGCCCCGTGCTGGCCCGCCATTTCCAGGTCGTGGCCCTCGACCTGCGGGGATACAACCTCAGCGACAAGCCCGCCGGCGTCGAGCACTACACCATCGACAAGCTCACCGACGACGTCTTGGCCGTGGTCAAGCACTTCAAGCGGGACAAGGCGGTGGTCGTCGGTCACGACTGGGGCGGCGCGGTGGCCTGGTCCTTCGCCATGAAGTACCCGCAGCATTTGGATCGGCTCGTGGTTCTCAACCTGCCTCACCCCCGAGGGCTCCACCGCGAGCTGGTGAACAACCCCGAGCAACAGAAGAACAGCCAGTATGCCCGCAACTTCCAGAACCCCGAAGCGTACAAGCTGCTGAATGCCGCCCTGCTGGCGAGTTGGGTCAAGGAGCCGGAGGCGCGGAAGCTCTACATCGAGGCCTACCAACGCTCGTCCTTCCAGGCCATGCTGCACTACTACCAGGCGAACTATCCCCGGGAGCCGTACCCGGAGGTGGACTATCCCCGGGTCAAGGCGCCGGTGCTCATGATCCATGGGCTGAAGGATCAGTACCTGCTGCCGGGCGCGCTCAACGACACGTGGAAGTGGCTGGACGGCGAGTTCACGCTGGTTACAATCCCGGAGGCGGGCCACTTCGTCCACCGCGACGCCACCGAGTCGGTCAATCGCCACCTGCTCCGCTGGCTGACCGGCGGAGGGTAGAGGGTGTGCTTCGATATCCCGAACCGGGCCCCCATCGTAGCCGCAGGCTACCCTCCCGGCGGCAGACCGGCGGTGTTAGGTCAAGACGGCGGCGATGAGGCCGATGCTGGCGGCGGCGACGGCGAGGGCCCCGGCCAGGCCGACGAAGAAGGGGCGTAGCCCCACCCGCCGCAGGGCGCTGAGGTCGGTGCCCAGCCCCACGCCGGCCATGCCCAGGATGATGAGCAGCTTGCCCGCCTGCTCCAAGCGCTTGACATAGTCGGCGGCCACGTAGCCCTCGGTCCCCAGCCAGCTCGTCAGGAAGTAAGCGAAAAGGAACCAGGGGAAGGCCTTGGCATAGTTGACCTTCACCCCCTCGGCGCCGGCCTGACGGCGGGCATAGGCCAGGGCGATGAGCAGGGCGACTGGCGCGATGAAGCAGTTGCGGACTAGCTTGACCGCGGTGGCGGTCTTGCCGGCCGATTCGGAGTAGACGTAGCCCGCCCCGACGACCTGCGGGGTCGAGTGGATGGCCGTGCCGGCGAAGACGCCGAACCGGTTGTCGGTGACGCCCAGCGTCTCTTCGAGAATGGGCAGCCGGGCGAGCGTGGGATAGAGCAGGATGGCGGCCACGCCCCAGAGGGCGATCACGGCGATGGTGTAGCTCGTCTCTTCTTCCTTGGCCTTGATGAGCGGGGCGATGATGGCGACGGCGGTGCCGCCGCAGATGCAGGTGCCGGCCGCCAGGAGCAGGCTGAACTCCCGGGAGAGCTGGGCGAGCCGGCCAAAGAGGAACGTGACGCCGCCGCCCACCGTCATGGTGACGAGGATGATGGTGAGCAGCTCCCGGCCTTCGCCCAGGACCTTGTGGTAGTCCAGGCCGAAGCCCATGAGCACGATGCCGAGGACGAGGAGTTTCTCGGCAGCGCGGATGCCCGGCAGGCAGACGGCGGGCACGCGGCCGAAGTTACGCAGGAGGATGCCGAGCACGACGACGAGGGCGGAGGCCTCGACCGGCTCCTTGCCGCCCACCACGATCAAGCTGGAGATAGCCAGGGCGACAGCGGCGAGGACGGCGAGCAGCAAGTAGCCCGGTCCCCAACTCAGCCAGACTCTCATGCCAGGGCCTCGACCGCCTCACGCTGGGGGGTCGAGTGGCTCGGCGCCGACTCGTCATCGTAGGCGTAGATGCGCATGGCCAGGGGCGGCGAGTAGATGTGCAAGGTGATCAGGTCCTCGCCCCGCGCGCTCTCATTGACCACTTCGTGGATGTGGAATGAAGCGGAGCCGCAGACGGCCCCCGCCGGATAGCGGGTCACGTTCACCGGCCGGACCAGCGGCTGGTCGGCCCGAGTCCGGCCCGTGGGCGTGCAGATGATCTCCGTCGCCGTGCCGGCAATGACCTTGAAGGCACAACTCGAGCCGTGGTGGTCGTGGATGTAGGACTTGTGGCCAGCCCGCCAGCAGATGCAGAGCATCTCGTACCAGTCGGAGCGGGCCACGATGTTGCGGCAGTAGGTCGTCGTGCCGAACTGGCAGAACTCGGCGAGGTCGTCCCGGGTGATGGGCTGAGCCTCGAGCAGGTGTTGAAGCCGGTCGAGGTTGACCGGCCCGGTACACGAATCGAGATAGGCACACAGGTCGGTCAGGACGGGGGGGATCATGGCAACCTCGCTGCACAGCCCGCGGCGGTCTCTCGGCATCTTAGGGCACGGCTGGGAAGAATGCCAGCAGAAGATGTCCGCCTCGACCCCACTCCGGACGATGAACATTGAGCATCCCCGGTAGACACGATTATCATCAGGACCTGTGCATGTTCGCTGACTTCTCCGGTCGAGTGCCCTGACCCATGCTCGGCTTCGGTCCGCTCCTTTGGCACGAGATGCGACGCCTGGGAAGGCGGCGCTGGCTCCATGGGCTGCGGCTGGCCTTCCTGGCCCTGTTGTTCGCGGAGCTGCTGGCAGCCTACGTTCGGCTCGAGTCCCGCCTGGCCAGCGTGCTAGAAATGCCCAGCGAGGCGGCCAAGGGGAACTCCATCGTCCAGGAAAGACTCCGGCAGGGCGGCGGGGTCTCGGCCCTGTTGCAGCAGGCTCAGGCCGAGGTGACTTCGGACTTCTTCCAGAGCCTCCTCGCCCTCCAGGCTTTGGTCCTGGTCATCTTGGCGCCGCTCCTGGTGGCGAGCGGCATCGTGGATGAGCGGCGGTCCGGCCGGCTTGACCTCTTGCGCGTCTCGGGACTTCAAGATCAGGAGATCGTCGCGGGTCAGCTCCTGGCCCGGGTGATGCTGCTGGCTCTCTTCTCCCTGGGAACCGTGCCGATCTTGCTCCTGACGATGCTGCTGGGCGGCATCGATCCCGAGTTGGCGGTGGGGAGCTACGTCATGCTGCTCTCCACGCTTCTGTCGCTGGCGGCGTTGACGTTGCTCGTTAGCCTGCGGGTCGGCTCGCTGCCCGTCACGCTGGTCCTGATCCTGGGGTTGGTTGGGGGGATGGCCCTTTTGGGATGGGCCAACAGCGAAGCGTACCAGTTGAACTACTTCCAGGCCGGGGGGCTGTGCGTCAATCCGTTTCAGGTGCTCTGGTTTCTCCAGACCACGCAGGAGATCGACGGGACCGTGGGCTCCTGGCCACTGCGGATTGCCGTCCCCTATGCCCTGGTGCACGTGCTGGGTGCCTGGCTCTTTGCCCGGGCGGCGGTGCGGGCCGTCCCCCAGCCGGTCGCCGCGGGTCTGCCCTGGTGGCAGCGCTGGCTCTTCACGCATGAGCGGCGTCCCGTGCCCGAGGATCGGCCCGTCTGGTGGAAGGAGTCTCAGTCCGGGGGGCTGGGGCGGCTGTCGCGCCGGGGTCTGATCACGCTCATCGTGGCCGGGCTGTTGGGTGCGGGGCTCTGGTTCGGCTGGCGGGGCATCCACATGGTGATCGAACTGTTGCGTTGGCCCGTGGCCGAACGAGTGGAGGAGCTGACCCAAGACGATATTGTCGTCGTGCGGAACTTCCTGCTGAATCGGCTCACGATCGTGCGTAAACGGATGAGGGAAGACGAACGCGCGGGGATGCTCCAGAACTACCGGCTCTCCAGCATCGCCTACGCGGCGGAGAGCCATCTGAAGTTCTTGCTAAAGCTCGAGAGCGGTGTGGCGCTGGGGGACGCGGACAACGAAGAGTGGCAGAGAGTGCGCCAAAGCTGCGCCACCGCTATCTACGCGTTCGACATGAGCCTCTTGCGCGCCGATTTGAATCAGTTGATCAAGGGGCTGCTCTTGGCCGCGGCCCTGGCCTGTGCCGTGCGGGCGGCGGTCAGTGTCACCCGGGAGAAGGAGAGGCAGACCTGGGACATGCTCCTGACGACGCCCCTCTTGCTGCGGGACTTGCTGGCCGCCAAGTTCCTGGCCAGTCTGCGGCCGGGGGCGTTCGCCCTGGCGTTCATGGCGGGCCTGATGACACTCGGTGTCATGGTCGGCACCTGGGAAGGGAAGGTGTTCGTTCTGCTCCCGTTTTGCCTGGCCTACATCCTGGCCGCCGCGACGATGGGCTTCGTGCTCTCCGTGGCCAGTGCCAACTCGACTCGGGCCCTGCTGGGTCTGGGCGTGGTGGTGGTGATCAGCTTCGCGGTGCCCCTGACGCAAACGAGCCAACTCACCGAACAGATCGGCTCGGCCCGGCTTTATCTCTTCAAGTGGGTGCTTGTGGGCGTGCAACTGGTGGCCATCACCGTGACGCCGTTCCTGGGATTGGTCGCCGTCGTCACGCGTGGTCCCCGGGCCACGCGGGCCGTCGCCTGGATGCTGCGGCTCCTGGGGCTCTTCATTCTCCCCATCTACCTTTTGCATCTGGCCTGTCTCATCGTCGGCGAGGGAGCGGCGCTCTTACCGTGGAACATCTGTGAACTCCTACTCGATCCCATGAGAGAGTACCAGTATCGCTGGTCCTGGCGCCTGGTCTCGGAAGGCTTCATGTATCTGATGGTCACGCTGGGCTATTTCGCCCTGAGCGTCCTCTTGCTGTTCGTGGCGGCGGGGTATGCGGGCTGGTCGTCGGGCCGGATCGAGCATCAACGCCGACCACGCCGGACCGGCGGCGTGCCAACTTCGCCGATCGCTTAAGGCAAGCCCGCTGTCCGTCGGTTAGAATGGGCTTATGCTCCGCTTCCGCGATACCGTCTCTCGGACCCAGACCAGCCTGCGCACCCTGTTCGGCTCCCGCCGCTGGTGGCTCCGCCTGGGGCTGCCCGTCTTCGTCGCCCTGGGCATCGTGAGTCATGGCTGGTGGACCTATCGGATGGTGGAGTCGGCGGCGAAGTCGGCCCTGGCCGACGAACTGGTGGCCCTGCGCGACTCGATCACGACCTCCGTGAACCTCTGGCTCGAGCAGCAGGAGTCCTTCGCCGCGGTGCTGGCCTCCCAGCCCCACCTGCTGGCCGACGTCCGCGAGTTACTCGCCCTGCACGAGCAAGGGAGCAGCCCCGAGGCGCTGCTCGCAGCCCCGGCCCAAGCGCGGTTACGCTCCTACCTGGAGCCCACGCTGGTGCAGCGCGATTACACTCGCTACCGGCTCGTCACGCCGGCCGGCGTCGTGCTCAGTTGCAACCTGCCCGACCTCGTGGGCCGGCGCATGGCCGTCGTACCCCAGGAGGAACTGATCGCCAAGGTCCAGGCGGGCCAGACGTCGGTCACGCGGCCGTTCCGCGACCGCATCGTCGAGATCGATGCCGAGAAGGGCGAGCAAATCCGCGACGAGCCGGCCATGATCGCCATGGCGCCGGTGCGCGGCGCCGACCAAGCCGTGGTCGCCATCCTCAGCTTCCAGATGCGGCCCGACGAGGAGTTTACCCGCATCCTCAATGCCAGCCGCTCGGCCCGCTCCCTTGAGGCCTACGCCTTCGATCGCCAGGGGCTCTTTCTGACCAGCAGCCGCTTCGACGAGAGCCTCCGGCAGCTTGGCCTGATCCCGCCGGACGGCTCGTCCATCCTGACGCTGCACGTGCGCGATCCCGGAGCCAATCTGCTCGCCGGCGGCCGACCCACGGCCGGACCCTATCAGCAGCCTTTCACCGCGGCCGTCTCCGCAGCCATGGCGGGCAAGCCGGGCGTGAACGTTGAAGGCTACTCGGACTATCGGGGCGTGCCCGTCGTCGGGGCCTGGACCTGGCTCGCCGACCTGGACATGGGGCTCATCATCGAGGTCGACACCGTCGAGGCCTTCGCACCCTTGCAACGGCTCCGCTTCGCCTTCGGGACGATCTTCGTCTTGCTCGTCGTGGCGGGGATCGGCGTGGCCGTCGCGGCTCTCATCATCGCCCCAGCAGCGGAAGCTGTGGAAGGCGGTCCGGGCTTCCAAGCGGCTGGGCCATTACACCTTGGATGAAAAGGTGGGCGAGGGAGGCATGGGCGAGGTCTACCGGGGCAGCCATGCCTTGCTGCGTCGGCAAGTGGCCATCAAACTCCTCAAGCCCGAACTGACCAGCGATCGGGCCCTGGCCCGGTTCGAACGGGAAGTGCAGCTCACGAGCCGGCTGCAGCATCCCAACACCATCGCCGTCTATGACTATGGCCGCACCGACGAGGGCGTCTTCTACTACGTGATGGAGTACCTGGAGGGGACCACGCTGGAGAAGCTGGTGCGGGAACAGGGGCCGCAGCCCGCCGCCCGGGTGGTGCACATTCTGCTGCAGGCCTGCGGCTCGCTGGAGGAGGCGCATCGCCAGGAGCTGATCCACCGCGACATCAAGCCCGCCAACATCGTCCTGTGCAAGCGTCATGGCCAGTGCGACGTGGTCAAGGTGCTCGATTTCGGCCTGGTCAAGGACATTGGCGGCGAGGGCGACGCTGGGACCACGCTCTCCGACGGCATCACCGGTACGCCGCTCTACCTGGCCCCCGAGGCGATCCAGAACCCGGACGCGGTCGGCCCCGGCCGGGACATCTATGCCCTGGGAGCGACGGGCTATTGGCTGCTGACGGGCACGACGGTGTTCGAAGGGCGAAACCTTCTGGAGCTATGTCAAAAGCACGTTGAGGCGGTGCCCGAGCCGCCGTCGCAGCGGCTGGGTCAGCCCATCGAGCCGGAGTTGGAGGCGGTGCTCCTGAAGTGCCTGGCGAAGAAGCCGGAAGACCGCTACCCGAGTGTGCAGGCGCTGGCGGAGGCGCTACAGCAGTGTCCGTCGGCTGGGCGGTGGGGCCGGGCCGATGCCGAAGCTGCCTGGGAGCGAGCGGGCAAGGGGGCCGCGTCCTCCGGGGCTCCGACGCCGACCACGGCCAAGGCCCCGACCCTCGCCGCCACCATGGACTTCACGCCGGACGAAGGGTAAGGCGGCGGGCCGGAAGCCCCCTCAGGCCGCTTGGCCTTGCCGCTCGGCGAGGATGCGTAGGTGGTGGGTGTTATGGTAAACCGTGAAGAAGAGCATCTCTCGAAGCGTGAGCTTGCCCAGCAGCGGATGGGGTAGGCGGTAGACGTCGAGTTGGTCCTCGGTCCAGCCCTCGGCCCGGCGGCGTAGGCTGGCCAGCGACTGCCGCCAGCGCTCCAGGACCTTCTGCCGAGCGGCGGCGGGGTCTGGGGGCGGTGGTTCCGGCGGGGGTACGTAGCGGCCCGAGGCCTGGGCGCCCTCGGCGAGCACGGCATGGTAGGCCGACCGCATCGTGACGAAGTCGCGGCTGGTTCCGCCGGAGCAGCCAAAGAGCCCGCGGAGGATCAGGCGGGGGAAGACCAGCCCGAGGGCGACCTGCGAATTGGCCGTTGTCAGGTGGCGGAGGTTCTGGCAGGGCGACCACTTCCCCGGCGGGGCGGCGAAGAAGTCCGGGGGCGGGAGCCGCTCCAGGAACTCCTGGCCGGTCCGGGCCTGCTGGTCGAAGGCGGCAACGATCTCGGCCCGACTGCTCGGACGATGCTCGAAGGGGTCGGTCATGGTCGCATCCTTGGGAAAGGGGCGGCGGCTGAGTTTCCCCTATTGGAGCAGCCGGCGGTCCGATGGCAAGTCAGCGTCGTGGCGGCCGGGTCTTAAGGAGCCTACGGCACCACGGAGTCGGTTGTTCCTGCGCGCGTTTCGGTGGCAAACTGCTTGACTTCGTCCCGACGCCAGCTTAGTCTCCGGGTGAACTGGACGACTTGCGAGGCTTCGATCGCCATGGAACGGCGCTTCATTCTCGAAGCGTCGGCACGGGTGGTAGGTCGATTCTTTTGTGGACGCCGTCAAAGGAGCGAACCCATGCGTTTGTATGCCGCCCTGTTGCAAGGTGGAAACGATGCCCCGAACTCGCAGAACCTGCGTGGGCTAGGCAAGGCGATTGCCCAGATGATCCGTCTCACGCGAGCCCTGGAAGCGGCCCGCGATCTCGTTCAGAATCACCGCCTAAAGGAAAGCGTTCACTCCTACCAATGCGTGTTTGTCGCGCCGGAGTACTTCTTTTCCAACCAACGCGCGCAATCGAATCGCTTCTTCAAACACGAGGTAAAGCAGTGGATTCTCGCGGCGCTCGGCACGCTGGCGGGGCTTTACTCCGAGTTCCTGATCATCCCTGGAACCGTACTCTGGACCAAGAAAGCAAGGCGCGGCGACCTGACGGACAGTCCACGCATTAACCGGGTCAAGGATCGGATAAACCAGGCGGATTCGTTTAACCAAGACCGCAAACCGAAGCTCTTCGCAAACTACAAAGACTCCTATGGCAGCCAGGTGTACGGGATCGTGGACGCCATGCGGAAGAAGACGGGTTATGCACACGCTGGAACTTTTGGAAGCACTCCTGGCAATAATACGGATAGTAACGATCAGAACTTCGACATGCCCATGCACTACCTGGACAACGTGACCGATACCTTGGTTGCCCAAAACGTTGCCTATGTGTGCAAGGGTGAACGAATCCTCAAGTACCACAAAGTGGGAAATGTGACGGAAGTGGATCATGAAGCCAAGAACTTGGTGTTTGCACCTGGAAGTATCCGAGGGAGATTCAAAGTTGGCGGCGTGACCTATGGATTGGAAATCTGCATGGACCATTGGCTCGGAGTCCTCATCGACGGGCCGCCCGTGGATATCCACATCATCACTTCGTCATACACGGAGAATCGCTCGTTTCACTATGCGATCAAGAGTGGCGGGCTCGTGCTCCACTCGTCAACAGAAAGAATGACAAACATCATTCCGGCTGCAACGGTGACCGCCTCCTCCGGGATGCCGAAGTTGGTCGAGTCGATCTCTGGCCCGGATGGTCTTACTGTGCTCGTGCTCGATCTCGACGATGGAAAGCTGGGCCTGGGCTCATGCTCTCCGCAAGATGTGCTGGAGCCCACGCAACCCCAGTCGACGGCAATAATCGATGCGCCTTTGCAGGATGTGAAGCACGTCCATCACCAGTTGTTCGACGCACCGTTGTTTGGTGAGATGGTAGGGACGACAGGGAACGACTACTAGAGTGCCGACCGGCGATGAACGCCATCCGGACCACGACGGCTCGAGTGCTCTTCGGCGCTGGGCTGCTCTGCCTCAGCGGGAGCCTGGCCTATGCCGCGGCGGCCAATCGGCTTTCTCCGGAGGGAAGATGATGGCCCAATCACTCAGTGGCGCGATCAAGAAGGGGGACTTGGCCGCGCTCCGCGCGATGATCGCGGCGGGTGCCGTGTTGAACCCCAAGGACAAGTACCAGTCGCCGCTGCTCGACGCCGTCTACAAGCCGGACCCGGGCTTTGTCATCGACCTCGCTGAGGCCGGGGCGAGCACGAAGATCCGTTTCGACGATCGCAGCACCCTGTTGCACCCGCCGGCACAAAAGGGCTATGCCAAGGTGGTGAAGGCGCTGCTCCGTTTTGGGGCCGACGTCAATGCCCGGGACTGTTTCGGTCGGTCGGCCCTGCAATTCGCGGTCGACGCCCGGAGCCTTGAGACCGCCCAGGCGCTGCTGGACGGGGGAGCGGATCCGGATAGCCGCAATGACGAGGGCATCACGTCGCTGATGATCGCAGCCATCAACCAGCAAGCGGAATTGCTCGACCTTCTGCTGAAGGCGGGGGCAGATCCCAATCGCAAGGACAAGGAGGGCCATGTCGCACTGATGTGGGCTGCGATGAAGGGAAGCGTCACCATCCTGCAGCGGTTGGTCGCCGGCGGGGCCGACCCGAAGCTAAAAGACAAAGAGAAGCTGACCGCGCTGGATCACGCGCGCCAGAAACGGAAGGCGGCCGCGGTCCAGTTTCTCAGCAAGCTGGAGATGGCCTGAGGCATTCCCGATCTACCTCCGGATCGCTTCGGCGCGCATCTGTCACTGGCCGGACCGAATCAACCATGCGGAAGGCAAGTGCGTCACTGCCATTCCGTTCACAACCAACGATGCGGCAGGCAGAGGGCGGATGTTAGAGTGGGGCAGGCCCCAGGGCCAGGGCGAGGAGGGTGCGCGCTGACTGAAGATCAAGGTCGAGCGCTACCTGGGTCCGAGCGGTCAATCCTGGAGCAGCGCGCGGCGCGAAAGCCGTTTCCAAGCCGTGGCTGAGCGTGGAGTACGCAAAAACCCGGCAATTTCGACTGTGGCGCGCCGTTCGGAGCCCTCTGGGGCGCCCAGGGAAGCCCTCTGGCTAGGCGTGGCGGAGCCCTGGCGGATCGTGGCGAAGCCTGGAACAGCCGTCGACGGCCCCCGAATCCTCCTCGGAGACTTCCGGAGATGCCGTCAGGTGCTGTGGTTGCGAGGCATCGAGCCGGTCGCGGCGACGACGGCGGCGACGAGGTCTTCAGGCAGGGGCGGGACATCGGCCGCGGACCAGGCGGAACGGCACAGGCACAGGGTCGTGGCGTAGGAATCGAGGTAGTTGACGCAGTCCGGGCAGTCAGCCAGGTGGGCCTCGAACCGGGACCGGAGGTCGGTCGGCAGGCTTTGGTCCAGGTAGTCGCAGAGGAAGTCGGTGATTTCCCGGCAGGTCATGGCCAATCCTCAAGCGGCAGGGCGAACGGGCGCTGGCGGTTGACAAGCACCCATGCAAAACGCGGCCGGGTCGGATAGAATCGCGGCCAGCGGACAGACGGCGGGCAGCCTCGTGGTTTGGATGCCAGGCGGGGCGGCCGGTTACGTCTGATCGCGAGGTCCGCGTCGTCCGGGGAAGGGAAACGTGGCGGAAGCGCAAGGTGCAGGGGCCGAATCGGCGGGGTCGCCCGGCGGGGGGGGCGAGGTGGCGGCCCCTCGGGCCATCGCCGCGGGGACGGCGCGGGCCACGGGGTCGGACTTCTTCCCGGCCTTGGTCGAGAAGCTGGCGGCCGTGCTCGGCGTCCGCCATGCCTTCGTGGCCGTGTTCTCGGGTTCCGGGCGCGTCCGCACCCTGGCTTTCTGGCAAGACGGCCAGCTTGTCGACAACGTCGAGTGGGAGTTGGCCGGTACGCCCTGTGCCGAGGTGGTGCGTGGCGACATGTGCCACTATCCCAGCGGCGTGCAGATGCGCTTCCCGAAGGATCGGGCGCTCGTCACGCTGGGCATCGAAAGCTATCTGGGGGTGCCGCTCAAGGACTCCGCCGGCCAGCACCTGGGACATCTGGCGGTCTTCGATCCGCGTCCGCTGCCGGCCGAGCCACGGACGCTGTTCCTATTTCGCATCTTCGCGGCCCGGGCCTCGGCGGAGCTGGAACGAGTACGGCTGGAGCGGACCCTGGCCGAGAGTGAGGAGCGCTACCGGGACTTGTTCGAGGAAGCACCGATCGCCTACGTCCACGAGGATTTGCAGTCGCGGTTCATCAAGGCCAATCAGGCGGCGCTGCGCATCCTGGGCGTGCGGCCGGAGGAAGTGGCGGGGATGGTGGGCCGCTCGCTGGTCCCCGATACGCCCGAGGCACAGGAGCGCGTGCGGGCCGCCTTCGCCACGCTGAGCGCCGGCACGACGGCGCGCGGGGTGGTGCTCGAACTCCGGCGCAAGGACACCGGCGAGCCGCTCTGGATTCAGTGGTGGTCGCGGCCCAACCCGGACGGCCAGTCGACGCGCACCATGTTCATTGACATCACGGATCGGGTCCGGGCGGAGCAGGAAAAGGCCCGGCTCGAGCAGCAGAACCAGTACCTGCAGGAGGAGATCAAGGCGGCCCACAATTTCGAGGAGATCATCGGCCGCAGCCCGGCCCTGCTCGCCGCTCTCGACAACGTCACCAAGGTGGCGGGCACGGAGACGACGGTCCTCATCACCGGCGAAACGGGCACGGGCAAGGAACTCTTCGCCCGGGCAATCCACTCGCACAGCCGGCGCCGCGACAAGCCCTTCATCAAGGTGAACTGTGCCGCTCTGCCGGCCGGTCTGGTCGAGAGCGAACTGTTTGGCCACGAGAAGGGCGCCTTCACCGGCGCGCTGGCCCGGCGGCTGGGTCGTTTCGAGTTGGCCAGCGGCGGCACGCTTTTCCTCGACGAGATCGGAGAGTTGCCGGCCGACACGCAGGCCAAGCTGCTCCGCGTCCTTCAGGAACGCGCGTTTGAGCGCGTGGGCGGCACGGCGACGATCCAGGTTGACGTGCGGGTGCTGGCTGCCACCAATCGTGACCTGCAGCGGGCGGTCGCGGAGCAGACCTTTCGCCAGGACCTGTTCTACCGCTTGAGCGTCTTTCCGCTGGTCGTGCCGCCGCTGCGGGACCGCCGGGACGACATCCCCTTGCTCGCCCTCTTTCACATGAACCGTTTCGCGGTCCAGGTCGGCAAGCAGTTGGCGGGCATCGCTCCTGACACGATGCGGCGGCTGCAAGCGTATTCCTGGCCCGGCAATGTTCGGGAGCTGGAGAACGTGCTGGAGCGGGCCGTCATTCTCTCGTCTGGCCCCTGGCTCGAGGCGGGCCCCGACCTGCTGTCCGAGGCCCGGCCCCTTGCTCCCCCCGCCGCGTCAGCCGCGAGTTTGGCCCCCCTGGAGGAGGCCGACCGCCAACACATCCCCCCCGCCCCCGCACAGACGGGCTGGGTGATCGACGGCCCTCGTGGCGCGGCCCGCATCCTTGGACTGCACCCGAACACCCTCCGCAGCCGGCTCAAGAAACTGGGCATTCACCGAACCCACCATCCGGCGTAACCACGATCGCCAGGCTCACGAGATGTCGTGACCGCCACGATATGTGGTGGCCGTCGCTTGCTGGCGGACTGTGCCTCGGCCAGGCGGTGCGGCGCTGATTCCCCGTGATTTCCTGAGTTTGAGCGGCCCTTCGCCGATTGGCACGCCACTCGCATTGCCTTGTTGCAACAAACGCGAGAGGGGGCCATGCTTCGCATCCATCGCACGGACACAGAGGGCGAGACGTTGCTTCGCCTGGAGGGCAAGCTGGCTGGCCCTTGGGTGGCTGAGCTGCAAGCGGTAGGGGGCAGCGTCAGTCCGATGGCGCGGCTGCAACTCGACCTGGGGGCAGTCAGCTTCATTGATGCCGCGGGGCTCGACCTGCTTCGAGCCTGGGTGGTGGCGGGGGTAAGGCCCGTGGCTTGCTCGGGCCTTGTCGCGCAGCTTCTTGCCGAGGAGGGCTGTCCATGAAAACATCACAAGCTGAAGTGGCACCGGAGACTGCTCAGAACCTGGAGGACTGGGAGTTGGTGCGGCGGGCTCGGACGGGTGATGCCGACGCCTTCGCTACCATGGTTCGGCAACATGGTGGCCGCATGCAAGCGGTGGCCCAGCGGCTGCTACGCTCCGAGGCGGACGCGCAGGATGCAGTCCAGGAGGCCTTCCTCTCGGCCTATCGGTCGCTGGACCAGTTCGCGGGGACGTCGCGGCTCGGCACCTGGCTCCATCGGATCGTAGTCAATGCCTGCCTGATGCGGCTGCGGAGTCAGGCGCGCCGGCCGGTCGTCTCCATGGAGGAACTGCTGCCCAGCTTCGACGATACGGGCCATCACGCCCAGCCGGTCCGGCGGTGGGAAGCGCGAGCCGACCCCGTTGTTCGAGAGGAGATCCGACTTCAGGTGCGGGAGGCCATCAACCAGCTCCCCGAGCCGTACCGCCAGGTGCTGCTCTTGCGAGACATCGAAGAGATGGACACGGAGATGACGGCGGCTGTGCTGGAGGTCACGCCCGGAGCGGTCAAGGTGCGGCTGCATCGGGCCCGTCAGGCGCTGCGAGCGTTTTTGGAGCCGGTGATGCAGGACGCCGACCCGGCTTGAGTGGGCCGTGGTGTCCTGTGTGGTCGCGGGTGGCATGGTGCATGGTACAATAGAGCGGAGAGGAGATGGCCATGCCCCTGCGCGATCACTTTCGTCCGCCGGTGGAGAGCAAGCACTCGTGGGATGAACTCCACGGCGGCTGGCCGATGGCGATTGTGCAGCATCTGTTCCCCCTTCTGCCAGAAGGGTACATTGCCGCGCCGGGAGTGCATCTGGGCACGGCCTTCGAGATCGACGTATCGGCCTACGAACAGGACGAGCCGAGTCACCAGGAGATCAAGGGGCACGAGGCGGGCGGTGTTGCCGTCAGGGCCAAACGGGCGCCGCAGGCCACGTTCACCCTGGAGACCGAGCTGCCGGATCAGGATGAGTACGAGGTGCGCATCTATGACGCGCGGCACGGACGCCGACTGGTGGCGGCGATCGAGATCGTCAGCCCGTCCAACAAAGACCGTCCCGAAAGCCGACGGGCCTTTGTCGCCAAGGCTGCCGCCCTCCTCCAGCGCGGCGTCTGCGTCTCACTCGTCGACGTCGTCACCATCCGGCATTTCAACCTGTATGCCGAGTTGCTGGAGTTGATCGGGGGCGTAGACCCGATGCTTGGCACCACGCCGCCTTCGCTCTACGCGGTGACGCTCCGCGGTCGCAAACGCATTCGGCAGCGGCCTGTACTCGAAACCTGGTTCTACCCGATGCAGTTGGGCCAGCCGTTGCCGAACCTACCCATCTGGTTGGATGTTGACCTCTTCGTGCCGCTCGACCTGGAGCCGAGCTACGAAGAGACCTGCCGCTTCCTGCGAATTGCGTAACTGGGTGATTGTCTTTCCGCAGGGCGATCCCCGTCCTGCTACCTGGTTCAACACTGCAAAGTATTCAACGATCTAGGCCCTTGCACTTGGGCTAGGGGCGTGGTTCACTCTTGGCAGTCAGCGCGGATCGCTGCGTGAAGTGTGAGCTGTTCCGGTCGGGGGATGGCGATGGGCCCGTTGTTCTGGCATGAGATGCGGCGGCTGGGTCGGCGGGCCCGGCTCTACTGGCTCCGGCTGGCCTTCATCCTCGCCCTGGCGAGCTTCTACGGCTACAGCTATTACACGGCGCTGGAGCAGATCAAGAGCGAGTCCCGATTTGCCATGGTGGTCGGCGGGCGCATCTACTATGGCAATCAGCCGACCCAGTTCGACGCCGCCTACCTCCAGTCAGCCCTGGCTCGGATGGGTCAGGAGATTCTGGTCAAGTACATGACCGTGGAGGCCCTGCTGGCCATGGTTCTGTGCCCCTTGCTGGTGGCCGGTTCGCTGGCGGAGGAACGGCGGCAAGGGACGATGGATCTGCTGCTCACTTCGGAACTCAGTCCGTGGGAGATCGTGGCGGGCAAGATGTTGCCGCGGGTCTTGCTCTTCGGTCTGCTGGTGTTCGGTGGCGGTGTGATCATGGTCCTGGCGCAGTTTCAAGGCGGCATCGATCCGCTGCTGGTCGCGCTGGGTACGGCGGTGCTATTGAGCGGCATGTTATCGCAAAGCGCGCTGACGATGTGGCTGGCGGCCCGAGGCGGCTCACCGACCTGGGTCCTCTTCATGAGCAGTCTGGCCCTGGCCGCCTGGTTGCTTTGGGGTTGGGCGCGACTGCCCAGTTTCTTGTCGGGCCTCGGCTACTTTCTGCCCTGGGTCAACGCGGCCGCTCTGCTTCGGTTTCTCCAAGACGCGTTTGCGTTCGGGGGCTCGCTGGACTACTGGCCGGTCTGGTTGACGCTGGTCCACGTGGTGGTACATATCGGATTGACGGGACTCTTCCTCTGGCTGGCGGGGCGCGCGCTGCGCTGGGGGCACGAGCAGACACAGACGAGTGCGACGCCCCGTCCCGGGCGTCTGAGTGCGCGGTGGAGTCGGCAGCGGCCGCCGATGAGCGGGCGCCGGCCCCTCCACTGGAAGGAGCGTGGGGCGTCGGCCCTCTGGAGCCGGCTGCTGTGGCTCGTCGGGGGCGGCGTGGTCGTGATCCTCACCACGATCTGGGGCCTGAACGCTTCGGACCGAGGAGGACTGCTCTTGGACGATGAGGCCCGGCGGCTGGCCCTGCTGTTCACGTTGCCGGCCCTGCTGGTGCCGATGCTGCTGACCGCGAGTCGGGCCGCCTGGAGCCTGCGGGGAGAAGCGGACCGGGCCACGTGGGATGCCTTGCTCGCCACGCCGCTCCAGCTCCGGGATATCCTGTGGGCGAAGTGGCAGGGCAGCGTGCTCGGGGTGGTCCAGCCCCTGATCATTCTGGGCCTGGTCGGCGGGTGGGGCGCGGCGGTGGCCGGCACCATTGCCCGCTCGCGTTTCCGTTCTTACTACCGCGGTATCGAGGTGCCGGGGTGGAACTCCCTGCAGGCAATCGCGCTCCTTCTGCTGAACTGTCTGGTGGCAGTGATTCTGGCGGCGGGGGTGGGGCTGCTCATGTCGGTGATCAACCGCTCCGTGCTGCGAGCCTATGTCAGTACTTTCTTCACCCTCTCGCTCTATTGCGGCTTGCCATTGCTCTTGAGTTACCTCGTTTTCGGTCTCATGCGCTCCTGGGGAGCGTCGGCCCTGGTGGTGTTGCTCGATATCTTCGAGTCAAGCATCTATCTGGGCCTGCCTCTCATGCTCGTGCTCTCGTTGGGGTTTCTCAGTGCGCGACTGCGGCGTGGCATGGGGCTGGTCCTGCGCGTGGTGGCCGTTCCGGTCCTGATCGTCTTGGTGTTGCAGGTCCCGATGATCCTACTGGGCACCTTTCTTGTCATCGCAACGATGAAGTCGCGGGGGGGAGACATCCTGCTGCTGCTCTCGCCGCCCGGGTTCGTGTTGGACTTGGTGGACCGTTGGCTGAGCGTTGGGGTCTACTACCGGGGCCTTCAGTCGTTCATGTTCGAGTCCGAGGCCGAGGTGGCTCCCTATGTCATCGCGCTGTCGGTCCAGCTCGTTGCGGCCTGCTTGGTGTGGTTCATCGCTCGTCGCTGGGCGTGCTACAAGAGCGAGCGGATTGGCGACCACTGGCGCTCGCAGCGGCCCCGCCCCGTCCCGCCGCCGGAGCCGTCCCGGCCTGAACGGGTCGCTAGCTGACGGCCCGTCAGACTTTTCTTCCGTTCGCTTGTCCACGCCAGGTCCCCGCGCGCGGTTGGGCTGGGAGCGGCGCGCACACCGCGGGCCGAGCGCGACGGGGGTATGGTCATGGCAGTCGTTTGGGGACGGCGCGGAATCGGGGCGTGGGCTGCCATGGTGCTGCTGGGTCTGGCCTCGGCCGCCAGCGGGCAGACGGTGCGAACCTGGGAGAACCCCGTCAGCGACAACTTTGCGGTGGCCACGCGCTGGACGCCCGTCGGGAAACCCACGGGGACCGACTCGGCCCTATTCAACGCAGCGGGCACTTACACCATCAACTTCACGGTCAACGAATCGTTCGGGGCACTCCGCATCGAGGGGGGAGACGTGCAGTGGTCCAGTTCCGCCGCCCGCACGGTGAGCGTGACTTCAATCCTCGTCGCCAACAACGGCACCGACTGGCGGCTTGGCAGCGACGTGCGCGTCATCAATTCTGGCACCACGACGCTCAACGCCGCCAATGGCACGCTGGTGCTCAACGGCGGCCGGCTGACGACCACCAGCCTGCAAATGACCCAGGGCACCCTAATCGGCAATAACTCCGGCGCCGTCCTGACGGTCACCGGGGCGGCGAACATCGGCGGACAGGGGACGTTCAGCACCGCCAACCTCGGCTCCGGCATGCAGGTGACGTTTGGCGGCGCGCTCAGCCTGGCCCCGACCGGCGCTGGGTCATCCAGTCAGGGCACTCTGAACCTCACCGGCGGCACGACCGCGGCCATGGACGGCAACATCATCGTCGGCCGCATCACCGCCGACAACCGCCAAGGCATCATTAGCGTCGCCGGCGCCGGCACGACCCTAACCCAGTCGGGCAGCAGCAGTATCACTATCGGCCGCATCCAGACCGGAATCCCGCCTTCGGGGTTTGACATTCGCAGCCGCATCGAGGTCGGCGCCGGCGGCGTGGTGACCACGGGCACGGGTATCATCACGCTCAACAATCTCGGCGCCATCGACGTCAACGGCGGCGGCACCTTTAACGCCAATGGCAGCATGACCATCAACGCCGCCGGTCAGCTCAACGTCACGGGCGGGTTGTTCAACACCACGGGCAACATTACGGTCAATGCTCAGGGGGCCGTCGTCCATTCGGGCGGAGCGTTCGCGCGGTCCGGCAACATCCTGGTGAACGCAGGCTCTTTCGCGCAGACCGGCGGCAGCATGGGCTTCACGGGCAGCCCGAACTTGACCGTGCAGAATGGTGGTACTTTCTCCACGACGCTGCCCTTTGTCGCCCCGAACGGCTCCGTGACCGCGATCACCGGGGCAGGGTCGACTTTCCAGGCAGCCAGCCTCACGAGCGGTGGCGGTTCCGGCACGCAGTTCAACATGACCGCGGGGGCCGTCGCCACGCTGGGCGGGCTCACGCTGGGCACCGCGGGAATCGTGACGACGATCATCGATGGCACCAATACCCACCTCAATGCGGGCGGCGGGCCAGCGACACTGCAGGCCGGCAGCTTCACTGTCCGAAACGCTGGTCGAGCCGACCTGGCAGCTACCTCCCTGGGCAACGGGAGCAGCATTACGACCTTCAACGTGCAGACCGGTGGCAACGTTTTCGTGGGTAGCCTCAACGCGGCCACATCCAATGGTGCAGGCGCGGGGGCCAACCTCAACGTAACCGGATCCAACTCGACCTTCACGGTCGTCGGTGCGGGTGGCTTCCTACTAGGTGGCACCACGACCGGCATCGGCCAGATGACCATGAACACCGGAGGCCACTTCGTAACCGGAACCGGTACGGGCTTGGTGAATCCCCTCGGCACCATCAACGTGAATGCCGGCGGGACGTTCACGGCCAACGGTCCGCTGCTCGTGGAGGGCGGAACCATCCAGGCCAGTGCCGGCTCCTTCGTCTTCGGATCGGGGGCCGGGCTCACTTTGCAAAGCGGAGCCCAGGGCCAATTCGGCACGCTGACGCTGAACCCTGGCAACACAGTGACCGTCGATGCCGCGGAACTGCGGCTGGCCAACCTCACCGCGGCGGGTGGCCAGGTGAACTTCTTCGGCGGCCTGGTCCAGTTCACGCAGAATACCAACCTCACCGGCGGGCGCCTGGCCACCCTCCTCGGCCCCCCCGCCCCCCCCCACGGCGGCCGCACCCTTCAGGTTCTGGGCACCGCCACGATGCAGTCGCAACTCGTCGTGGACGGCGGCACCTTCGCCGCACAGGCGATCACGGGCGGTTCCCTCATCGACCTGCGCCGCGGCACGGTGTTCCTGAATGGGTCCGATCTCGTTGTAGGCAGCGGCGGCGCGTTCGGTTCGACCGTGACCGTTGGCAACGGGGCGGCACTTCAGGTCCAGGCGGGCGGCAACATCTTCGTCAATGCCGGCGGCCTGGCTCTTCTTCCAGGAGGGCAGCTCAACTCGACTGGCACGATCTCCAACCAGGGTGAAATCCAGCTTGCTGGCCCCACGGCCCGGCTGGCTGTGATCAGTGGCATTGGCAGTATCGTAAACCAGGGCTTGATCCTGGGCACCGGCCGCGTGCGGGGGACGTTCAACAACCAGGCGGCGGGGACGGTCCGCGTGCAGGGCAGTGATCGCCTGGTCATTGATGGCGTCGCGGCCAATGCCGGCACGATCCACCTCGCTGGCGGCACCGTTGAATTTACGGGCAGCCTGACCAACAGCTCGGGCGGTTTCATCACGGGCCGCGGTGCGTTCATCGGCAGCACGGCCACGCCGGGGTCAACCGGGCTGTTCAACTTCGGCGTGCTCGCCTTCAGTGCCGGCACGACGGATGTTTTCGGCGACGTGCAGAACAGCGGCACGGGGCAGATCATCACGGCCGGCGGCGCGACCACGACGTTCTTCGACGACGTCACCCACAACGGCGCGGAGATTCGCACCGGCGCAGGTGCCCGCACGGTCTTCCTCGGCGCGGCCACGGGCAGCGGCCCTTTCACTGGCACCGGCGTGGTCGAGTTTCAGGGCGACCTGCGTCCTGGGAATAGTCCCGGGCTGGTCAGCTTTGGCGGCGACCTGCTGCTCGGCGACACGGCCACGCTTTACATCGAACTCGGCGGGCTGGGCCCTGGCAGCCAGTACGATGCCCTCGACGTGACCGGTGCCGTGCATCTGGCGGGTGGGCTGGACATCCGGTTGATCGACGGCTTCATCCCCACGGCGGGCAATCTCTTTGTGCTTATCGAGAACCAGGGGAGCGACGCCGTTGAGGGGACGTTCGCCGGCCTGGCGGAGGGCGCGACCTTCTATGCCGACGGCCACCAGTTCCAGATCACCTACCAGGGCGGCACGGGCAACGACGTGGTGCTGACGGCCGTTCCCGAGCCGACCACGCTGGCCCTGGTCGGGCTGATGGGCCTGGCGGGCGCGGGCAGTTGGTGGTGGCGTCGACAGCGGACATTGGAGCAAGAGGCTCTGACCCCCGAGAGCCCGGCCAGCGTGAGATGGGCGTAGGCGGGGGAGCGACGGACCGGCCACCTCCTCCGTCGGCGTGCGTCGAATCCGTGGCCTAGGCGGCTGGGGCCGGCCGGGTGCGGTTGCGCTGCAGCAGGCCGTTGGCGAGGTGAAGGAACCCCGGGGTGGCGAACAGGAGGAAGTAGGGCCCCGTGGGCAGCCGGCCGTCACGGGCCACCATGTAGACGTAGAAGCAGGCCAGACTGGTGACCGTCACGGCCCCGCCGATC
>CALLZJ010000343.1 GCA_937858435.1 uncultured bacterium | reverse complement strand
TCCGGGTCCATCGGCGACTCCACCTCGTAGCGAATGAGGTCCTCGAAGGTCAGGGCCTCGCCAAACTTGTTCGTCCAGGCAAAGTCCGTCCCCTCGTACTCCGCCAGGATCAGAATGGCCCAGCCCAGCTCCTGCTTCTTGGCGATGCTGGCCCGGGCCTTGGTGTAACGAACGAAGTCGCGGAAGGTGTGCGTCCGCCCATGGACCCGAAACTCCAGGTCGATCGGCACGCCCCACTGGGCCATCTCGGCCACGAACTGATCCTGGTGCCCCTGGGCATAGAAGCGATCGTCGTCGGTGGCGTTGAGGACGTCGAGCCCCTCGGCTTTCTCCTCGAACTTGAGCCCGGGCAGGTCGCCCCCTTCGCGGATGTAGTCCAGCGCCCGCAGTCGCCGACCGCCCTTGCGGTCGTGGAGCATGACCTCCGGCCCCAGCCCAACGATGCCATGAAAGACCGTCCAGAAACCGTGGACCGGCTCAAGCTCCCGGGACCGAACGAGGTCGATGGCCTCGAGCACTCGCGCCCGCAGACTGGTCGGCTGCGTAGGACTGGTCCCCTGTCCGGAAGCGGTCCCCGTCGGCTCGGTAGGCACGGGGGCGGGTGGACAGCCCAGGATGCCCAGGCAGACCAGCAGGATGATCCAGGTGCAAGCGTGACGGCGTGTCATCAGCGTTTTCCCGCAACGGCCGGGCTGGCCAGGCTTCCGCCGGCCGATCCCCCCTTGGTGACAGTCGCCGACCGCCGAGCGAACAACCGTCCCAGCCGTTCGCGCATCTCGGCGGCATCCTCGTGGGCCAGGAACCCGAGCATGGCCACAAAGAAGGTCGGCCCCAGCAACGGCGTCGGAAAAAGGAGCATCAGCCCCAGCGCCCCGCTGGCTGCTCCCCCCAAGAGCAGCCAGCGCCCCCAGCCGCGCCGCCAGGCGAAAGCGGGAAAGAGAATCTGCCAGGCCAGCATCACGTAGGCCCCCAGACTCAGCAGACTCAGGTTCACCGTGAACCGATTCCCGCCCCACGCCAGCAGCGACTCCGGCGTCGCCACGTCCGGCCGATGGAACAAGTACCAGAGGGCGATGCCGGTCCACCACTCGGGCATTTGCAGCTTGTGCAGGCCGCTCACCACGATCAAAAGGGCGATGTGCAGTTGCCAGAGCCGGACCGCCATCGTCGCCCCGGCACTACCCGGGACCGGCTCTCCGGTCGGCCGCCGCAGCAGGCTGTACTCCCAGGGAGCGATGAGCCGATGCAGCCAGCCGGCCCGCGCCCGCCCCTGGTCGAGCAGCAGGTAACCGATCATGAGATAGAAGGTGAAGATGCGCAGGTAGACATCGGTGTCGGCCTCGATGATCGGGTTCGCCGAGAAGGACGAAGTGGCCAACCAGAGGACGACGGCGAGCGGCCGCACGCACAGTCCGAAGAGGAACAGGACGGTCAGGCCGATGGTGGCCCAGTAGCAGGCATGGAGCGCGGCCGAGCTGGTACCCACGACGAACAAGAGCGACCAGCCGCGCGGATCGACCAGGCCCATGTCGGTAGGCGTGGGCCGCAGTTCCTGGTACGCCCGGGCGTCCACCCAGCCGTCGAGGCCAAAGGTGGCGTCGACGTGGCCGGCGAAGGGCAAGAGCCAGGCGAGCACCAGGGCGGCGGTGGCGACCCGCAGCACATGCAAGCCAAACGGGTCGCTCGGCGTGAACCAGAAACGGGTCCAAGCGTGCCACCAGCCCAGGGCTGGGGGCGCCAGCGGATGCGAGCCAGCACGTGGAGCGCTCACTTGGGCAAGTCTCCATAAGTGGCCTGGTAGCCACGCAGTTCATCGGCAGTCGGCGGCGCGCCCTGGACCAGCACGGCCGGCGGAATGGGATCCCGATACAGCCGCACGATCTCCGCCCGATCACCCCCATGTGCCCGGCACAGATGGCGAGCTACGGCCGTGGCCAGCCGATAGGCACTGGGCATGGGCTCCATCACCGGGCGATTGCGCGGCACCGAGTTGGCATCATCCTCGATAAGCCGCATGCGTCGGTCCCCATCCGGCTCCCACCAGCGGACCTTGGGCAAGACTCCCCCTTGCGGCGCCAGGAGCACGCTCTGGGGCGGCGGCAGGGGTTGGTCGAAACGGAGCCAGGTGACCAGGAGCTTCTGGCGGTACTGCACGGCCAGCGGCGCCGTTGGATCGGGCAGCTTGACGTTCGCCACCACCCGGCCCTCGGCATCCCGCACCCGGGCTTCCACCTGAATGTCGGGCACTTCGAGCCGGTTGCTTTCGAAGCGATAGGCCCCCGCCACCTTGACGAACTGGGCGTAGGGCAGCGTCAAGTGTTCGGCAATCTGGAAGGCGAAGGCGGGCGGATCGCCACGCTGCGGCCCCATGGGCGTGGGCCAGGGTCCGCTCGGGGCGTCGAGCGCCGCCACCACCACTGCCAGCAGGTGGAAGGCGATGGCGAGGCTGCCGAGGAGTTTTGCCCAACCGGGCACCTGGGCTGGTTGCTCCGCTGCCATTTGCTGCTGCTCACGGTGAAGGTGCGAGATGGATCGCGGAGTGGCCGTCACGGCTGGGCGCCGGCACTGACAACCCCCTTTACTCACCTTAACAGGGAACTGCTCCCCCTGGCCAGCAAACTCGCCTAGTTCGCACCAATCTCACGAGCGGGGCGCAAGGGCGATACGCCCTTTGCCGCTCGTGCGGAGGAAAGCAATCGCACCGCGATCGAAGGCGCGCGGTGCCCGGAAAGCCATGGCCTTGATCCCGCATGGGACCGATTCGCGCGCCTGGATTGGAATCTACTGGGAAAGCGCGTGGCTGCTACGAACCCCGGAGCATGAGCAGAGCCCGAGCCGCGGCCGCCCGAACCTCGGCATCATCGTCGCTCAGGGCGTGCTCCAGGTCGGGGATCAGCTCCTTGGCGGCCGACCCGATACCGACCAGCACCTGCGGCACATACCGCCGGACCGAGACCGGTCCCGTCCCCAGGAGCAGCCGCAGTTCCGGCAGGACAACGATGCCCTCGGTCCCGGCCGCGTGAACGGCCCGTAGAGCGGCCAACTGCTCGCCCGCCTCGCCGTGCAGCGCGCCGCGCACCGCCGCGGTCAGACTGTCGCGGAGATGGGCCAGGGCCTCCTCCGCCGCCACGCCGCCAGCCGAAACGATGGGGGCCGACTGCTCGCGCATCTGCCGCTCGGCCCAGACCCGCAGGGCCCGCGTGGCCGCCTGGCGGACATCGAGGTCCACGTCGTCGAGGAGGTGATTGAGCTGTTGCCATTCGTCCGGGGTGCTGGCCGGGCCCCACTGAGCCAAAACACGTACCGCCGCCCACCGCACGGCCGGCTGCGGGTAGGCCAGTTGCTCAACGACTGCGGGCCGGCAGTCCGGCACGTTGCTTGGCTGAGCCTCGAATGCACCCAGGATGGCGAGGCGGACCGGCGTCGGGGCCCGCTTCAACGTTTCACCCAGAACGGGCAGCAGATGGACCAGGCGCGTCCGGGCCGCGGCCAGCACGCGAGCTTCCTTGGTCCCGTCGACGGCCTGCGGGCACCACTCCACCACCTGCCGCTCAAGCCTGGTTATGTGCTCGACGATCTCGGCCGCGAGGACGCGCTGGGGCACGGGGCCCACGCTCGTCAGCGGGGCCACTTCCGGCATGAGCAGGGTCCATTCCAGCACCCAGGCCGGCAGTGTTTCGCGGAGATGAACGAGGCAGGCCGTGTCCGTGGTTTCGTCAGCCTGTGGGAAGCTCGGGATGCGGAGGACGGAGGTCAAGCCGCGATGCAGGGCCTCAAGCCCCAGCCGGCGCACGTCGGCCCGCATGTCGGTCAAGGCCGCCCGCAGGACCGGCGTGACCGCTCGGGCATCCCGCACAGTCTGGTCCAGCAGTTGGCAGCGGACCTGGGGTATGGCTGATTGCAGCGCGGCAGTCACGCAGCCTTCCAGATGCTGGCCGACCGACTCGACCGCAGCCCGCCGAATCTCGACGTCGGCATCGGACATGGCATGGGTCCAGGCCGGAGCCGATTGCAGCCCGGGGACGCGGCAATGGGCCAGGGCGCGCACCGCCGCCGCCCGTACCCGGACATCCTCATCTTGCACCAGGCGAAGCAGATCGCCAGCGAGGTTGAGTCCCTGCTCCGACGTCCAGGGGCCCGTCTTGGCCGCGCTCGAAAGCTGGAGCACCGCCGCCAGCCGCACCGAGGCCTCGGGAGCGCGGAGCCCCGCCGACCAGGGGGTGGGGTCGCCGGCCGCCGCGACCGTGCCCCCCACCAGCGCGGCCCGCCCGCGCGCGGGCAG
>CALLZJ010000342.1 GCA_937858435.1 uncultured bacterium | reverse complement strand
ACTTCCTTGGATACCGTCGGCAGCACGGTACCGGTCAGGATGTGGTCGACGTTGCGGGCGCCGGTCTCGACTTCCTTACACCGGCTCGCCACGGCATTGATGAGTGCTTCGTCGAACTGGAACTGGGCCCGGTGATTCGACTTCACGCGGTCGGAGATCTGCCGCAGCTTGAGGTTGATGATCTTCTTCAGGACCTCGTCGCCGAGCGGGAAGAAGGGCAGCACGTTGATGCGGCCCAGAAGCGCGGGCTTGAAGACCTTGAGCAGATCGGGCCGGATCGCCGCCGCCAGCCCCTCCGCATCGGGGATGGTGTCGGGGTCGGCACACAGCTTCATGATCGTATCGCTGGCCACGTTGGCGGTGAGCAGGATGATCGTGTTCTTGAAGTCGATCTCCTCGCCCTTGTCGTCCTGGAGCATGCCCTTGTCGAAGACCTGGTAGAAGATCTCCTGGACGGCTTCGTGGGCCTTCTCAACCTCGTCGAGCAGGACGATGGAGTAGGGCTTGCGGCGGACAGCCTCGGTAAGCACGCCCCCCTCGCCATAGCCGACGTAGCCCGGGGCCGAGCCGGTGAGCCGGCTGATCTTGTGCTCTTCCTTGTACTCAGACATGTTGATGACGACCATGTTGCGGTCGCCGCCGTAGAGGATTTCCGATAGGGCGACCGCCGTCTCGGTCTTGCCGACACCCGAGGGACCAACGAGCAGGAAGACGCCGATGGGCCGGCGTGGGTCGGAGAGGCCGGCCCGGCTGGTCTTGATACGCTGCGTGAGCGCCTCCAGGGCATGCCCCTGGCCCACGACGCGCTCTTCGAGCCGATCCTTGAGATTCAGGATGGTCTTGATTTCATCCAGGACCATTTTGCCCATGGGGATGCCGGTCCAGCCCGAGACCACCTCGGCCACGGCCTGGCTATCGACCACGGGGAAGATCAGCGGATGTTCGCCCTGGAGTCCGGCCAGTTCCTTCTTCAGGCCCGCCAACTCGTTCTTGAGCTTGCTTTCTTCCTCGGCCGTGACCAGATCGGGACTGTCCTTGATGGACTTGGCCACGGCAATGGCGTGCTTTTCGAGCTTCTCGCGGCGGCTCTTGATCTCTTCGACAAGCTTGCGCTCCTCGACCAAGCGGGCCTCGAGCGTTGCCCGCCGTTCTTCCGCGGACTTGAGATGGGCCTGAAGTTCGGCCAACCGCTCATTCAGATCGGTGCCGACCGCGATTTCCTTGTCGACGGCCACGATCTCGACGTTCAGGTGTTCGATCTCGCGGCGCACGTCTTCCAGGGCGGCGGGCGTGGCCGACTGCGACAGCCCGACACGGGCACAGGCCGTGTCCAGCAAGCTGACGGACTTGTCGGGCAGTTGCCGATCGGTGATGTATCGGTGCGAGAGCTTGACGGCATCTTCGACCGCTTCATCGAGAATGCGGACCTTGTGGTGCTTTTCGAGGCTCTCGACGATGCCGCGCATCATCATGATCGCCTTCTTCTCGTCGGGCTCGTCAACCTTGACGACCTGGAAGCGGCGCTTAAGAGCCGGGTCGGTCTCGAAGGACTTCTTATACTCGGCCCAAGTGGTGGCGGCGACGGTGCGGAGTTCGCCACGAGCTAGAGCGGGCTTGAGCAGGTTGGCCGCGTCGCCCATGCCCTGGCCGCCGCCGGCGCCCATCAGAGTGTGGGCTTCGTCGATGAAGAGGATGATGGGCTTGACCGAAGCCTTGACCTCGGCGATGACGTTCTTGAGACGGTTTTCGAACTCACCCTTCACGCCAGCCCCCGCCTGCAAGAGACCGAGGTCCAGGGTCCGCACGTCGGCGTTCTGGAGCGGCTCGGGCACGTCCTTGGCGGCGATGCGCAGCGCGAACCCTTCGACGACGGCCGTCTTGCCGACGCCCGCTTCGCCGGCGAGGATCGGATTGTTCTGGCGACGGCGGGTCAGGATGTCGATCACCTGGCGAATCTCGAAGTCGCGGCCGACCACGGGGTCGAGCTTGCCATGGCGGGCAACTTCGGTCAAGTTGATGGTGTACTGGTCGAGGTTGGGCGTGCGGGTACTCGCCGCGGCCGCGGCGCCCTTGCCGGACGGGCCGGGCTCGCCGTCGCCGGTTGCGCCCGGGGCGTAAACGGGTTCATCTTCGATCGTGTCGGCCAGGACCGTGGCCATCTCTTGGCCCAGCTTCTCGGGCGAGATCTTGGCCATCTCGGGACAGCTCCCTTGCATCCGCACCCGCTGCTGCTGGTCCGAAAGCAGGGCATAGACCAGGAGACCCGACCGAATCTTCGGCGTCCCCAGCGTCAGCGAGCCCACGAGCCAGGCTTCGCGCATGATGTCGATGAGGTCCTCGGCCAGCGACGGGGGCCGCCCATTGCCCGTCCGGAAGCCTTCGATGGCGCGGGTGAGCTGCTGGTTAACTCGGCGGACGTCGATGTCAAAGTGTCGAAAGGTTCGGGTCAGGTCCGTGTCATCCTTGTCCAGGAGCTTGAGCAGCCAGTGCTCGACTTCGACATTGAAGTTGGTCTTCGACATGCACAGACCGGCGGCAGCTTCAAGGGCGGCACGACAGACGTTGTTGAGTTTGTCGACCAGCTTTCCGGGGGCAATCGTAGCCATGGGGTACTCTCGATGAGGAACGAAGGAAGCATGACTTAGAAGCGAAGAACGCCGGGGCGGCTTGCCGCACGCCGCACCCGAGCGGTTGCATCAGGGGTTGAACCAGAACCGTCGACCCACTTGCCGACGGGACCGAAAAAAGGGCCATCAAATCCACGCGAGCGGCTCTCCGTCGAAAACAGCGTCGTCGGCGTCCTTCTCCGCTGGTCGACTCAGGACCCAAGTGTTCCAGCCCAGGCGCGGGCCTAGGCTACCGTCATCCTTGAGCTGGGTTCCGGGCACGTCGGGCGCCCGCAGGATCAACTGCACGTCGAAGTTCAGGTCGGCTCCAATATACAGCCGAACCAGGTGCGACAAAAGGAAGAAAGTCTTGCGTTCTGTACTGGGCTGACGGTCGGGTAGCAGTTCGAGAAATTGGCGATAAGACAGCGGTCCGACGACGATCCGCAGCTTGCTCTGGATGTTCCAGACGCGGCTGCCGATCACGATGCCGTTGCCCAACAGGCTCTCATCGTCCCCTTGTCCGAGCCGGGCCTGGCTGGACTCGTCGAGGTAGAGCCATTGGCCATGAAACTGGAGCACCCGGGTCAGGAAGCCGAAGTAGTTGACGAGCACCTGCCCGAGGTTGAGGGCGTTGCGTGGGCGCTGCGCGAGCAGGCCGGCACAGGGCAGCAAGGCCACGTCCGGGATACGAGCCAGTACCGTCGGCTCGATTAGGGAGTCGTCGCTGGGTATGGCGACCTGCAGACGGCGGCGCAGGCCGGGACTGCCTAGCCCAACGTAGCTGAGAAGGGCCGACGTGAACGGGTCCGGCTCGGCCCGGTTGTACTCACCCCGGGCATAGGGCACCGGAAAGCGGTACTTCTCCCAGGCGCGGAAAAACAGGCTTGTGAGGTGATGGTTGAATAGATCAAGCCAGGCCCGGAAGGCTCCCTTCTCCTTCTGCTTGCCCCGCTCAAGCTCGATCAGCTTCTCGGTATAGAAGCGCGGCAAGGCCCCGCTCGGCCCATACAGTCCGAAAAAGGACACCGTCATCAGCGCCGGACTGTTCGGTCCCGGCGGCGGCTGCAGGTCATGAATCTGGCTGGGTGGAAAACTGAGTGACAGGTGCCCACGGAAGCGGACCACTTCGCGCTGGGGATTCTCTCCCCGGCCGACGGGCTTGCGATCCGGATACAGCCGCTCAAGGAGCCCAACCGCCTGGTTGAAGTGGAACTCCCAGGGCTCATCGAACAGCCGCTCGCCAATGCTCCGCCGCCGCCGCGCCGCCTTGGGCGCGGCCCCGTCTCCCGGTAGCAGCGCTTGCAGCCACGCGGTAAGGCCTGAGCCGGGGCGCGGCTCTACAGCAGCGGCATCTCCCCCGCTCGCGGCGGCCATTTCTTGACGATCCCTTCACGCTGATTGCTGCGTAAGACAAGCTGACTGAACGAGTTGAGCGACGCATAGAGTGCCAGAAACCGCTCCAGCACGCTGGCGAACAGATAGATCCCATAGGCCGACGATTTCGACTCGTCGAACTCCAGCGTGACCTCGATCCCACGGCAGAAGGTCCCGCCTTGCCGGCCGACCACGCGCCGATGGCTTACGCCGGCCAGGCCGTCGATCGTCTGCTTGTTCACGTTTGCAAGCTGCTGGCCGGCTTCCGGATCGCTGTAGTCATAGAGCCGCAGCAACTCCTGCAAGGCATCGCGCCCCAGGGCCCCGTCCGCGATCGACAGGTGATTGAGCGTCAGGTGCGAGACAAGCCGCCAATACAATCCACGCCGTGCCGGGAGCCGCAAGGGTGCGGTGGGCAGCCGCACGCACCGGACCCGTTCGAGGGGCGCCGCCATCATCCAGTCGAAGGCTAGCTTCTCACCGGCCTGCTGGAGTTTGGCAGGCAGGTCGCGGTTGGTGCAGAGGGAATCGACGACGATCACTTCATCGGCGGGCAGGGCGGGGTTGAACTTGAGGCCCACGAATTGCAAGTAGACCTCGGTCCCCCGGTCGTCTGGCCGTTCCGAGGGCCGGCGCGAGGCATGCCAGAAGGTCTCCGACCGTGACTGATGCTGAAAAGTGTAGAACGGCCGGTAGATGCGCGACTCATTCGGATCCGCCGAGGCCACGTTCGTAATCGAGTGGACCTCCATGCCCAGCGGATACTCGACCGAGGGCACGACGCGGTACTCGTAACGCAACTGATCGACAGTCCGGGCGTTGCAGGTCTGCTCAAAGAGGTTGATAATCGGGGCGCACCCGAGCCGGAACGAAGTGATGTCCAACCCCTGTTCCAGCGTCGTGTTCGTCCGGCGGAAGTAGATGTCGACTTCGACTTTGTTCTGGAAGCCGCGCTCGGCTACTTGCCGCCAACCGGCCACGTCCACGAACCAGAACTTGGCCGGGAAGGCGAAGAACTCCGTGAGCAGCCGGTAGCCGAGGAACGACTGCGGGGGGTAGGGCAGCATCCCCTCTTCCAGGTCGAAGCCGACCGGGTGCAACGCCTCTTCGGGTCGCAGGATGACCGGCTCCACCCCCGCGGCATCCAGCGGCCGGAGGACCACCCGCATGACGTCGTTGAAGAGCAGCTCGTACAAGTCGGCGATCAGCCCCTCGGCACTCAGGTAGATGCGCAGCCTGTCCAGCGACAACTGATCGAACCGGAGCCCCCCTTGCATTTCGAACTGCAGCCGGAGCACGGCGGCCGTGCCGGCCAGGAATGGCACCCCTTGCGGGAAGGGCGGCGGCTGGAGCTTGGCCTGCACGAGCTTGATGGGCCAGAGCATGGCCGGATAGGTCGTGCGAAACTCGCAGGGCAGATCGTGGACCGGGGGGCTCTTTAGCTTGCTGCCCTCGGGGATGAGAAAGCCATCCGGCAGCGTCGCGGACTCGGCCTTCAGTTCGAACTGCACGATCGCCATCGACGGGATCGGCGCGAGGTAGTGGGGATAGAGGATGTTGAGCAGACTATCCGTCAGCTCGGGGAATTCGTCGTTGAGCTTGTTCTGGACCCGGGCCGTGAGGAAGGCGAAAGCCTCGATGAGCCGTTCCACGTGCGGGTCGTTGCTGCGCCCCTGGACGAGGTACAGACGGCCGGCCGTGTCCGGGTACTTCTGGCCGAACTCCTGCGCGAGCTGCCGGAAGGAGGTCAGCTCGCCCTCGTAGATACGATAAAGGTCATCGAGCATGCCGGTACTATACCGCATCCCCCGCCCTGGAGGTACCGAAAAGTCGGACGAGTGACCCGCCCGGCGCTAGCGGCCAGCCTTCACCGGGGCCACGACCAGTCCCGAGACGGGCACCCGGATTGGCGGCACGGAAGGAGAATCGAACTGCACGACGATTTCTCCAGCAAAGCGGCCGGCCTCCTGAGGTGCCGTCACCGTGACGAAGAGGTAATCGGGGGTCGCCGAGGCGGTGATGGCGGGGTGGTTTACCTCGACTTTGGCCACTTGCACCTGTTCCGTTCCCGCCCGCAGCCAGCGCACGCCGTAGCTCCACTTCTGCCCGGGTTCAAGCCGCCCGGCGAAGACGCTGCTGAGCGACGGGCGCATGGGATGCAAGACATGGACGCGCACCGGCACCGCGACTGGTTCCTGCCCCTTGATCGCCACCTTGAATTCGAACGCATGCTCCCCAACTTGCAACGGGTTATCCAGGGCCACGTCCAAGTCGATGACGTCGAATTCCAGGGGTACTTTTTGGTGCTCGTACTGCCGCCGCGTCGTCGATTCCGCCCGGAGCAGCGATGGCTGCCAGGGCCCGAAGTCTGAACCGGCGGGGTCCCAAACCAGGGCCGGCTCCCTGGACAGCCGCCAGCGCGAAATACGGAAGACTGGTCGCGGCGTCTGTCCCACGGGCGTTGTCACGGCAACCCGGTCGGGGCCTGTCGCTGGACCTCCGTAAAACGTAAAGGTCACGCCGAAGGTGAAAGTGCAAGGTTTTTTCATGGTGACGGCGTCAATGGCAATTGTTGCCGTTTTCTCGCCCGCCTGTTCTCGCCTTAGCACTTCAAGCACCAAGGTCGTGGATTCGTTGGGATTCAGATTCACGCCCGCCAGGTTGGGGCTGAGCGTCCCGCATCCACAGCCCAAGCGAACCGCCTTGATCTCGACGGGTGCATGCTTCCAGGCCGTGATAACGAACTCGTGCCGAGTAACTTCCCTGCAGGGCCGCTCCCCGCCCTGGACAATGCGCGAGTCGCGGGTGGTGCCCGCGATCAGGAGAGCTTCCTCGCCCTCGTCGGCTGCGGCGTTCGCGCTGGAAGCCACCGGCGAACGTTGGCAGCCGAAGACTCCAGCTACCAGAAAAAAAACAAGCCATCAAGGTGATCGCATCAGCTTTCATTTGATGCCCCTCTAACTGGCTGTTCTCTAATTGGAGCGCACCCGCCTCCGCGCATGACTAATGCCACAACGATTGCCGCCTGTATGACCAGAGCTCCCGCGAGAATCTTCTCGATTCCACGCTTGTCTCCGCTGAGCACCTCCCGTGCAACGATCATATTGCCCGGCCACATCCTCGCAAGGTCGCTGACGGGCACGGTCCGACGCACGCCCATGCTTGCATCAACCACGTCGGCCACTTCCCCACGTACCGCAACCAGAACGACGAAGTGCCCGTTACGAGGTCCAATCGCCCTTACTTTTTCGGGCGGAAAGTGCAGGATCGCGGGGGTGGGCCAAGTGCTCGGTCGTTCTAGCTCACATTTCCACCCCGTCGATTCCAATCCCAGGCCCTTGAGTGCCCTCACGAGTTCAGCCGCCGACAAGTTCTCGAAGTCTTCCGTTTCACTTGCAAACTGGTTCTTGACTTCGGGAAGCGTGACGGGCAACCCGTGAAGCCGAAGCAGGACAAAACAACAGGCCACGCCACAACTTGGCAGCGACTCTTGCGCCCGACTGCGGTCGTTCCCCTCCCGGGCTACCGGCGCGTCGGCAGGTTGCCCGACATAGAAGATTCCCAAAAGCACAAGCCACGCCGTCATGACGGGCCCGCCGCGAGGCGGCGGCGGCGGCGGCGCCAGAAAGCCCCAACTAAGAGTGCCAGCAAAAGCAGATTGCCCACTGCCAAGAGAATCCACCAACTCAGCCCTTGCGGGGCCACCGCCCCAGGCAAGCTCTGCAGCGGGACCAGGGCCTGCAGCTTATCTTGAGCGTGGCCAACAACCCTCGCACCACCTTGAGTATAATCCAGGATATGCGTCCCCTCGGGCAACGGGATGCTGAAAGAGCCAAACTCCCGACCGGCCTCGACCAACTCGCCCTCCAGCGTACTTTCCGAATCCAATACCGCCCGCCCCGGCGGCGCCGTCCCCGCGATCCGCTCCCGCATCTGACCGCCGCGGAAGTCCTCTTGCCGGCCTAAATAGTAGCGGTGCACCATCTTTGTGGGGTACCAGCCACCGTTGGTGACCTTCTTGATCTCGTGAACTTGCAGACCTTCATCTTCAATCAAGGGGCCAACCTCGCGCCCGGGACCATCGAGGAGCTTGCCATCTAAGGCGTATCCACCCTTGGTCCGAATCCTTACTGGCAGCCAGCCCTCGAGCAGTCGACCGTTGCCGTCGCCACTGACCATATCTCCGCCCGGCCGTCAAACTCCGCATGATACTCCACTGGCAAGAAACTGTGAACAGTTTTTACTTTGTACAGTACCCGCTTCACGTCGATGAGCGTCCCGTCCCACTTACCCTCCGGTGGCACGACTTCGTATTCCTCGGGCTCCCCACAGAAGAAGTGGTCGATCCAATTGACATTTAGGCCAAACATGTCGGGCTGCACCAATCCGTCACGCATGGCCAAGGGTGGAAACCTGACCCAGAATTCATCCAGCCTTTTGGACATGATCTGGATTGCGTTGGCGCCGTCGGGACCCACTCCAGCCCACCGCGAGTAAGGCACTCGGGCATCCGGGTCGAAGCTCAACATGTAAAAGTTGCCGAAGTACCGGCCCACCGCCTCAGGCGCAAGCTGGGAGAACTCGACGTCTGGAAAGCGAAAGTCGGGAGCGGGCCGCTCGTATTCCGCGAAGGTGCGTTGCGTTCTAATCTGGAAGCCACGCCAATCTGTTCGATAGTCTTGGTAAATGGGTCGGATGAACTTTTCAGCATTCTGGGGGTCGGCCTCAAATCTTAGGGCACTTAGTGCGGCCTTTTGACTTTCCCAATAGGCTTCGGGTTTGCCCTTATAAAATTCGGGTACTTTGCCCCTAGCGATTTCCTCCTCTCTCCATTTGATGCTGCTAGCGAGCAATTCATAGCGGCCTGCGGCGGGTTTCGTCTCCATCCGCCAAATGACACGCAGCGTCTTGAACGCCTCCTGGTTCTGCCGGAAGCCCGCGAGCACCTCCGCTCCCGTCGGCAAGTCGGGACGCTGAGCAGGCTTGGCGGCCACCGCCTCAGGCGGACCGCCAACAATAGCGACGAACAAGAAGATCAGCACTTTCATGTTACCGCCCCAAGAGCCGGTGATTGAAACGGTTTAGATTCCACATCCTGGGTTACCGCCCGCCGTGACAACCACGCACAAACCAGCGGCGTTGATCGTGCATGTCTGAACGCTCGTCGGCCAGCAATTCGGTGGCCACCTGATAAGCGTTTTCAAGGACGAATTCGCTGATCGAGTCGCCGAGTTGTTTGGCCGCCCGGGCGATTACGGCCTTGCGGGCCGGGTCCACCCGAATGCTCAGCCGGTCATGCTTGGTCGCGGACGGGGGATTATTGCGTGCCATCTCAAACCTCTCTGTTGTACACCCGCAAAACGCTCGAGGCAATCGCACCTTGGCAATCAGCCTGCACACCTTTCATGCACCCCGTGGCCCAGCCGCGGCGCCGACCGGACAGGGAGGCAATCCGGCCCGTCAACCGCTAGACTGATCTTCACGGAGTTCGGCACCTAGGGACCGCACCATGCCCGGCTACATCGACCCCCATATTCACATGATCTCGCGCGTCACGGATGACTACCAGCGGCTGGCGTATGCCGGCTGCCGCGCAGTGAGCGAGCCCGCCTTCTGGGCCGGCTTCGACCGGGGCTCCGCCGAGGGCTTCCGCGACTACTTCCGCCACTTGACCGAGGTCGAGCCCAAGCGGGCGGCCCAGTTCGGCATCCAGCATTTCTCCTGGCTCTGTATCAATGCCAAGGAGGCGGAGAACGTCAGCCTCAGCCGCGACGTGATCAAGCTCATCCCCGATTTCCTGGAACGGCCCAACGTCCTGGGCATCGGCGAGATCGGGCTCAACAAGAACACCAAGAACGAGTGCACCGTGTTCCTGGAGCATCTCGAACTCGCCGCCACACGGCGGGAACTGGTGCTCATCCACACGCCCCACCTGGAGGACAAGCACCAGGGGACGCGCATGATCTTGGACATGCTCCGGAGCGACGGTCGGCTCGACCCCGGCCGGGTCTGCGTCGACCACGTCGAGGAACATACCGTGGGGCCGGCCCGGGCGGCGGGTTTCTGGTGTGGCATGACCCTCTACCCCGTGACCAAGTGTACCCCCCAGCGAGCGGCAGACATCGTCGAGCGCTTCGGCCCGGAACGGCTGCTGGTCAACTCGGCCGGCGACTGGGGCAAGTCGGACCCGCTCGCCGTCCCCGAGTTCATCCAGGAGATGAAGCGGCGGGGCCATGCCGAGAGCGTCCTCCGGGAGGGGGGCTACGAGAATCCCCTCCCCTTCTTCCGCCAGTCCCGCCGCCGGGGGGGGCCGGCCCGGGCGGCCCCCGCCCCCGGCCTCCCTCGTCTCGGCCCCACTGCCCGACTTGGAGATCGCTGCCATGCAGAGCATCGTTGAGAGATTCTGCCGCTACGTTCGCATCGACACCCAGGCCCGGGACGGCTCGGGCACCTACCCCAGCAGTGAGGGGCAATGGGACCTGGCCCGGCTGCTCGTGCAGGAACTCAAGGCGATAGGCCTGGCCGACGCCCAGATGGACGACCATGCCCTGGTGATGGCCACGATCCCGGCAACGAAGAAACGGCCGGCACCGACCGTCGCCTGGCTGGCCCACATGGACACCTCCCCGGAGTTCAGCGGCAAGGAGGTCAAGCCGATCCTCCATGAGAACTACCGCGGCCAGGACATCGTTCTGCCGGGCGATCCCAAGCAAGTGCTAACCGTGGCGGAGAACCCTGAACTCAAGAACTACGTCGGCGATACGATCATCACCTCGGACGGCACGACTCTCCTGGGAGCGGACAACAAGGCCGGCATCGCCGTCATCATGGAGGCCGCCGCCCACCTCATCGCCCACCCGGAGATTCCGCATGGCCCCATCCGCGTCTGCTTCACTTGCGACGAGGAGATCGGCCACGGCGTGGACTATGTGGACCTGAAGAAGCTCGGCGCCCGGGTGGCCTACACCCTCGACGGCATGGGCCAGGGCGAAGTCGAGGCCGAGACCTTCTCGGCGGACAAGGCCATCGTCACGATCCACGGCACGCTCACGCATCCGTCGATCGCCAAGAACAAGATGGTCAATGCCATCAAGCTGGCGGCCCAGTTCCTCGATCGCTTACCCAAGCAGACGCTGGCCCCGGAACACACGGCCGGCCGTGAGGGCTTTGTCCATCCGTGCGGCATCGAAGGGGGCGTGCCCCAGGTCAGGCTGCTCTTCCTGCTCCGGTCGTTCGTCACGGCGGAGCTACGGGAACAGGAGCAGCTTCTGCGGGGCATCGCTGCCGAACTCGAGGAGATGGAGCCGCGTGCCAAGGTCGAGGTGCACGTGGAGAAGCAGTATCGCAACATGGCGGACGGCATGGAGCGCGAGCCCCGGGCCGTTCCCTTCGCTCTCGAGGCGATGCGGCGGGCCGGCCTGACGCCGCGCCTCTCCAGCATCCGCGGCGGCACCGACGGTGCCCGCCTCACCGAGCTGGGAGTACCCACGCCCAACCTCTCGACCGGCGAGCACAACCCGCACTCGCCGCTGGAGTGGACCACTCTCGGCGACCTGCTGAAAGCCAGGGACGTGCTCGTGCAACTTGCCCAGGTCTGGGCCGAAGTCGAGAAGTGACGCTTCGAGCACCTATTCCTCGCGGCGCAGAATCTCAGGCACGGCCTGGAGCTTCCCTGCGCGATCCACGCTGGCTAGCGTCGAACTGGCCTCGCACAGGAGTGTATCGTCCCGATAGAGTTCGTAGCGGTGCTCGATACGCACCGGGGTGGTCCGGACGTGGATGGTGCGGAGCCGGAGCAAATCGTCATAGCGGGCCGGCAGCTTGAACTTGCACTCGAGCTTGACCACGACGAGGAAGAAGCCCGCGTCCTCGATGGCGCGATAGCTCACCCCCTGCGTTCGCAGCATCTCCGTGCGGCCCAGTTCGAAGTAGACGAAGTACTGGGCATGGTGCAGAAAGCCCATCCGATCGGTCTCGGCATACCGGACGCGGATGTGGCTCTCGTGCCATTCCGGAGGCGATGGGTTCATCGTTCCGCTCCGTCAGGGCGAATGGGGTTGAAACGGTGCTGCCACTTAGCTGGTGTCAGCGAATGGGGCCAAACCGCGAAGGCGGCCAGTAGACCCACACGGCCTTGCCCAAGAGCAGCCGCTCCGGGACCTGACCCCAGTAGCGGCTGTCCTTGCTCTGCGGGCTGTTGTCGCCCAGGGCGAAGAACTCATCGGGACCGAAGCGATCGCTCGGATGATACTTCGGGTGCGCGATGGGGTAGAACTTGGGGCCGGGCATGCGGCCGGTGACGTCGCCCACGGCCACACTCTGCGGGTAGTAGGCCGAGAACTCCACCGGGCGCGCCAGGTAGAGAGCGGTCTCGGCCGGCGGTAGCGCCCCGCTCCCACCTTCGGGGATGTTCCGCAATTCAGCTTCCGCCAGCGTCTGCTGCTGCTTCAGCGACAGGGTGATGTTCGCGGGGCCATGGTTGAAGTCGCCCACGTCGCTCTGGGTCGTGCTCCGAGTGTAGTAAATGTCGCGCCAGAGCCGAAGCTCCAGGGCGGTCACCTTGCCCGCGCGCACCCCGATGGAAGCCGGCTGCAGGTCGGCCAGACGTGGCCCATGATCCCGTTCGGCCGGCGGCTCGTACGCCACCCCGTCGCCGAAGGGCAATTCGTCATTCACCCAGAGGGTCAGTCGGTAGTCGAAATTGGCGAAGCGTAGGCGGAACCGGCCCGTGCCCTGGAGCTTGGTGGCGGCTTCTTGGGTCTCGAGCTGGAGTACCTGGCCATTGCGATAGGACTTGAGCGTGGCCACGCCGGTCGCGAGATCGAAGTGGACGCGGTGGGAGTCGCAACCCGCATTCAGTTCCAAGACCAGTTCCCCACGGGCCTCCTGGACTTCAACCACGGCTTCGAGCATGAGATCGCGGCACCAATTGAGCGGCATGGCGCCTTCGTTGTAAGCCAGGTGGTCGGTGATGAGTTGCGGGTGGGCCTCGCTTACCGGCGCGTCCTGGGCGAAGGCGTGCGGCCCAGAGCTGGGCTGCACCACATGGCGATAGCGCAGCCAGTGAATCTGCTTGTCGCCCGGTTGGGCCGGGGACTCGAACGACCGCTCCCCAAGGATCGGCTTCCAGGGCTGCGAAGGTTGGCCGCGAAGGTTGTCGTCAGGCTGCCAGCGGGACAGGAGCGGCGGCCGGGCGTTGGGCGCCAGGTACTGGTTGTCGTTGACGAGCCGGCGCATGGTGAGCATCAACTCTGGAGACCGCCGCAGGATCCGCAGCTTCTCGCTCTGGTCGCCCTCGGATTCAACGAGGTAGATGTCGCCCTGCCAGATCGCCAGCTTTTCGCCGGGCAGCCCCCACAGGCGTTTGATGAAGTTGCGGGGACCGAAGTCTTCCTGAGGCCCGCCGGAGCGCCGGTCCCCTTCGATGGCCATGGGGTTGTCGGGAAGGTACCGAGGCTCGCCTGGGAACTTGAAGACAAAGGTGTCGTAGCGTTCGGGTGCTTTGAAGTCATACTGGGGTCGTAGGACCAGCACCTTGTCGCCCCCCTCGATCACGGGCCGCCGCAAGGAGTGGGCCAGCTGGCAGTTCTGGCAGCGCGCCCCCACGTCGGCACCGCCATGCTCGCTGACCTTGTTGTTCACGGTGAACGGCCACTGGCAGCGCTCGCAGACGATGGCGCTATGGTCGCCATAGAGGGTCGTCGCCATGGAGCCCGTGGGAATGACATAGGCCTCGGCCACGAACGCCTTGAGCAAGAGCACCAGGCAGACGACGAAGGCGATGGTCTCCAGGGTCTCCCGCAGGTTGTCGCGCACTTCCACCATCGGCGTGGGGGGTGAAGCGGCTGCCGGGGCCGCGGGCGGGGCCGGCGGGAGGTCCGACGCCACGGCGGGTGCGGGCACGGGCTCAGGCGTGCGCGCTGGCTCGGGCGGAACCTGAGAAACGGGGCCAGGAGTGGGGTCCATGCACGGTTCCCTTCAAGGCTGATCGACGCCGCTGCGGGCAGGGCCGGCCAGCATCGCTAGTCGGTCTCGAGGACGGCCAGGAACGCTTCCTGGGGAATCTCCACCTGGCCGACCTGTTTCATGCGCTTCTTGCCTTCGGCCTGCTTGGAGAGCAGCTTGCGCTTGCGGGTGATGTCGCCGCCGTAGCACTTGGCGGTGACGTTCTTCCGCAAGGGCGCGATGTTCTCTCGGGCGATGACCTTGCTGCCGATGGCCGCCTGCAAGGCGATCTCGAATTGGTGGCGGGAGATTTCCTTGCGCAGGCGCTGGATGAGCGCCCGGCCCCGCCGATCGGCCACGCTGCGGTGGACGATCGTCGACAGGGCGTCGACGACCTTGCCATGCACGAGCACGTCGAGCTTGACCAGGTCGGCATCGCGGAAGCCGATCACGTCATAGTCCATCGTGCCGTAGCCGCGCGTCACCGACTTGAGCTTGTCGTACAGGTCGTAGATCACTTCCGCGAGGGGCATCTCGAACTCGAGGATGGCCCGCTGGGGACTGAGGTACTCGGTCCGCAAGTAGATGCCGCGTCGCTCGGAGCACATCTGCATCATGTCGCCGATGTTGGCGGCAGGTAGGATGAAGCTGATGCGGA